>CAYXMO010000195.1:0-6245 GCA_964465935.1 uncultured Rhizobium sp. | reverse complement strand
CGGTACCAGACCGGGTGGTCGAAGCGGACCAGCTCGCGGCGCAGCTGGATCTCGACCCGCTCGCTCGGATAGCCGCCGGCATTGTCGGGATCGTAGGCGTCGCCCGGCCGCACTTCGATCCGGAGCGCCGCGGTGCCGCCGGGCCTCCCGGCGTCGGCGACGCAGCGCAGCCGCGAGGCCCAGAGGCTCCTGTCGAGGGCGGCCGAAATCCGCCAATCCGGCGACCCATTGCGCGATCACGCCAACCAACGCATCAAGCCCCTCGCCGGTCTTGAGCGAAAGCTTGAGACCCTGCGGTCGATCAAGGGTGCGCAGGTCGGTCTTATTCCACACCAGGATATCGGCCCGATCGGCGATTCCCGGCGGCAAGCCGGCGAAGGGGTCGGCAGCATTGCTGTCCAGCAGCAGCAGCAATAGGTCCGACTGCTCGGCGCGCCCCAAGGCCCGTCGCACACCCTCGCTTTCGACCATGTCGGCAGCCTCCCGCAAACCAGCGGTGTCGGCGACGATGACGACATAGCCGCCTATATTTAGCCGAACCTCGATGACGTCGCGGGTGGTGCCGGCGGTCTCATGCACGATAGCTATGTCGCGCTGGGCAAGAGCATTGATCAGAGAACTCTTACCGGCGTTCGGTGGACCGATCACTGTTAGGAATATGCCATCCCGGATCAATTCCCCGCGCCGCGAATCGTCCATAAACGACTGAATTTCTTTATATATTTCAAGTGCTCCCGCGCGCGATCGAGTCGCGATGTCTGGGGGTAGGTCTTCATCCGAAAAATCGATCTCGACTTCTGCCCAGGCCAGCGCCTTGACCAACCGTTCGCGCCAACCGTCGTAGAGCCGCTGCTGGACGCCGCCATATTGGATCACCGCTTGGCGCCGCTGCGCTTCGGTTTCGGCGTCGACCAGATCCATGATCGCTTCGGCCCGGGTCAAATCGAGCTTGCCGTTCTCGACCGCGCGGCGGGTGAACGCGCCGGGCTCGGCCGGGCGGCAGTTCGGCACTTCGCCGATCGCACCCAGAAGCTTCTCGACGATGGCGCGGCCGCCATGGACGTGGAATTCGGCCATGTCCTCGCCGGTGAAGCTCTTGGGCGCTGGCAGCCACAGCACCAGACCCTGGTCGATGACTTCTCCGGCGCGGTCGGCCAGGCGGCGGACGGCGGCAACCCGCGATGGCGGCAAGACCCCACCGAGCCGCTCCAGGACACCGCGGGCGCCGGGTCCCGAGACACGGATCACCGCCACGCCGGCGCGCCCCGGCGCCGACGACAGCGCGAAGATCGTGTCTGGCATTATTTCGCTTTGTCCGCGTCTTTCCTGGGCGAAACGCCCGCGGCGCGGCGGGCGCTGTCGAACATCAGCTTGGAGAATTGCTCGAAGCCCTGGCCGCCCAGTGGCATCCAGGCCCGCATCATCGCCTCCGGATCGTTGATGTCGACCGCCGCCTTCATGCGCTTTTCGATCTCCGCCATCATCCGTTCCTGGGCCTTGCTGACGTCCGGAAGGCCGAGGAATTTGCGTGCTTCCTCGGGCGTCAGGTCGATCTCGATGTTCATCTTCATGGCCGCTAACCCGTTCATTTGAGGGCGCTTGTGAGCCGCGCCGGGCACCGCTAGAAGCTTCCCCCGATCCAGCCGCCCAATGCAACGCCGGGCCGCCCATCAAGCGGTGCCGTTGCGCTCACGGAAAAACGAGAACATGAACCGCCTCGCCAACGAATCCAGCCCTTACCTGCAGCTCTCCAAGGACGGTCCGGTCGACTGGTACCCCTGGGGACCCGAAGCGCTGGCCGCCGCCGAAGCGCAGAACAAGCCGATCCTGCTCTCGATCGGCTACACCGCCTGCCATTGGTGCCACGTCATGGAGCAGGAGAGCTTCCGCGATCCGGCGACCGCGGCCTATCTGAACGAGCACTTCATCGCCATCAAGGTCGACCGCGAAGAACGTCCCGACATCGACCAGATCTACCAGGCCGCCGCCAACGTCATGGGCCATGCCGGCGGCTGGCCGCTGACCGCGATCCTGACGCCGCAGCGCGTGCCCTTCGTCACCGGCACCTATTTCCCCAAGGACGAACGCGCCGGCATGGCGGCGCCGTTCATGACCCTGCTCGGCCAGGTCGTGACCACGGTGGCGCAGCACCAGGCCGAAATCGCGACCACCACCGACAGCGTGATGCGCGAGCTGAGCAATCTCTTCCTGCGCGACATGCGCGGCCCGCTCGACCAGGGCACGCTGGACAGCGCCGCGGTGCGCATCGCGCAGCGCTTCGACCTGTTCTTCGGCGGCATGACGGGGCAGGCGAACAAATTCCCCTCCGTCGCCCTGCTCGACGTGATGTGGCGCGCCTTCCTGCGCACCGGCATGGGCCAGTTCATCCAGCTGGCCTCGACCGCGCTCGACAACATGCTGCTGGGCGGGCTGTGGGATCACGTCGGCGGCGGCTTCTCGCGCTACTGCCAGGACGAGCGCTGGCTGATCCCGCATTGGGAGAAGTCGCTGGCCGACAACGCCATGATCCTCGACCTGATGACGAGCGTGTGGCAGTTCAACCGCAACCCGCTGTGCACCGCGCGCATCCAGGAGACGGCCGAATTCCTGCTGCGCGACCTCAAAGCCGGCGCCGCCTTCGCCTCGGGCATCGATTCCGACACCGATGGCGAGGTCGGCAAATATTACGTCTGGACGGAAAGCGAGATCGACGCCGCCCTGATGGGCACCTTCGTCGCCAAGTTCAAGACCGTCTACAACGTCACACGCGACGGCAATTACGAAGGCAAGAACATCCTGCAGCGCCTGGGTTCGCCGGCGCCGTTCCCGCAATCGGACGCCGACGAGGCCCTGCTCGCCAAGCAGCGCGCCCTGCTGCTCAAGATGCGCCAGGAGCGCAAGGCGCCGCAGCGCGACGACAAGATCCTGGCCGACTGGAATGGCCTCACCATCGCCGCGCTCGCCAATGCCGGCGCCGCCTTCCAGAACACCGAATGGACCACCGCCGCGATCCAGGCCTTCGACTTCGTGGTCAAGGCGCTGGGCGAAGGCGACCGGCTGTTCCACACCTGGCTCGGCGGCAAGCGCGGCGCCCCCGGCTTCGCCGACGACTACGCGCATATGATCCGCGCCGCCCTGACGCTCTACGAAGTGGTGGGCGAGAAGCGCTATCTCGATCACGCCATGCGCTGGACCCGCACCCTCGACGAGCATTTCTGGGACGCGGAGAAGGGCGGCTATTGCTACACCGCCGACGATGCCGACCGCATGATCGTCCGTACACGCATGATCTTCGACCAGCCGACGCCTTGCGCCAACGGCACCATGATCCAGAACCTGACCAAGCTGATGATGGCGACCGGCGACCAGGCCTATGCCGACCGCATCAACGGCGTGGTCAACGCCTTCGGCGGCGAGGCGCAGCGCGCCTTCATCTCGACCGGCTCGTACTATGCCGGCCTGGAGTTCGCGATGACGGCGCTGCACCTGGTGGTGATCGGGCCGCTCAACCATCCCAAGACGCACGAGCTCAGCAACGCCGTGCTCGGCCGCGCCCTGCCCAACCGCTTCCTCACCGTCGTGGCGCCGGAGGATTCCTTCCCCGCCGGCCACCCGATGCACGGCAAGACGATGCAGAACGGTCAGCCCACCGCCTATGTCTGCCAGCGCGGCGCCTGCTCGGCGCCGATCACCAACCCGGTGACGCTGTCGCAGATGCTGCAGCTGCCGGCCCAGCGCCCCCAGCCGGGGTCGAAGCCGCAGTAGGAGACGCGCATGGCCGGCCAGGACGTCAGGATCAAGAGCAGCCCCGATGGGGAGTTCGCCGCCTATCTTGCCTCGCCGGCCTCGGGGCGCGGGCCGGGCGTGGTCGTGATCCAGGAGATTTTCGGCGTCAACAAGGTGATGCGCGGCATCGCCGACGAGTTCGCGGCGCGCGGCTATTTCGCGCTGTGTCCGGACCTGTTCTGGCGGCTGGAGCCGGGGGTGCAGCTCACCGACCACACCGACGCCGAATGGCAACGCGCCTTCGACCTGATGGGCCGCTTCGACCAGGATGCCGGCGTCAAGGATATCCAGAATGCCATCAACTATCTGCGCAAGAGCGTGACGGGCTGCACCGGCAAGGTCGGCGCCGTCGGCTATTGCCTGGGCGGGTTGCTCGCCTATCTCACCGCCGCGCGCACCGATGCCGACGCCTCGGTCGGCTTCTACGGCGTGAACATCCAGGACAAGCTCGGCGAAGCGGCGAAGATCAGGAAACCGCTGATGCTGCACATCGCCGGCAAGGACGAATATGTGCCGCCGGAGGCGCAGAAGAAGATCGTCGAGGGCCTCAAAGGCAATGCGCTGGTCACGCTCCACACCTATCCGGAGATGGACCACGCCTTCGCGCGCCCGGGCGGCAAGCACTACGACAAAGCCTGCGCCGATCTCGCCAACGGCCGGACCTCGACGTTCTTCCGGCAGCATCTGAGTTGAAGCTGGTCTTCCTCCATGGCCCCGCCGCGGTCGGTAAGCTGACGGTGGCTAGGGCTCTGGCGGCAAAGACCGGCTTTGCGCTGTTCCACAATCACCTGGTGGTCGACACGGTGCTGGCGGTGTTCGCCTTCGGCTCGCCGCCGTTCATCCGGCTGCGCCACGACTACTGGCTCAGGATGTTCGAGGAGGCGGCGAAGGAACGCCGCTCGCTGATCTTCACCTTCGCGCCCGAGCCCAGCGTGCCGCTGAGCTTCGTCGACGACGTTCGGGCCTGCATCGCGCGCCATGGCGGTGCGATCCATTTCGTCGGCCTGACCTGCGACGCCGCCGAGCAGGAGCGCCGCATCGAGAACGCCGACCGCAAGCAGTTCAAAAAGCTCGCCTCGCTGGCGACGCTGCGCGCCATCCGCGCCGAGGCAAGGCCCTTTGGCCTGATCCCGCCCAGCGATCTCACCATCGACACCGGGACCTGCGCGCCGGACGCGGCGGCGGACCGGATCGTCAGCCAGTTCGGCCTTGCGCCGGATCGGCTGCCTTGAGCCGTTCAAGCCCGACAGGGAGATCGTCATGACGCTCGTTCGTTGGCTCACCGCTGCCGTTTTATTGCTCGCCGCGCCTCCTGCGTTCGCCGCCGGCGTCACCATCGACAGCGGCGCGCTGACCGGAACCAGCGACGGCGGGATCGACGTCTACAAGGGCATTCCCTATGCCGCGCCGCCGGTTGGGCCGCTGCGCTGGATGCCGCCGGCGCCGCCGGCTGCGTGGAGCGGCGCGCGCGACGCCTCGGCTTACGGTCCGGTCTGCCCGCAGCCGCCGCGCGGCGACGGCGTGCTGGCGATGGGCGCCGGCCTGCCGCGGAGCGAGGACTGCCTCAGCCTCAACGTCTTCGCCCCGCATGGCGCGCACAAGGCGCCGGTGATGGTGTGGATTCACGGCGGCGCCCACCGCTTCGGTTCGGGCGCCGGGCCGCTCTATGACGGCACCAATTTCGCGCATGACGGCATCGTGCTGGTGACGATCAATTATCGCCTCGGCCTGCTCGGCTACTTCGCCCATCCGGCGCTGACCAAGGCCGCAGCGCCGGACGCGCCGCTGGGCAATTACGGCCAGATGGACCAGATCGCGGCGCTGAAATGGGTCCAGCGCAACATCGCCGCGTTCGGCGGCGATCCCGCCAACGTCACCGTGTTCGGCGAGTCGGCCGGCGGCTCGTCCATTCTGTTCCTGCTGGCGACGCCGTCGGCGAAGGGATTGTTCGCCAAGGCCATCGTCGAATCCGGCGGCGGCTGGAACCTGCCGACGACGCTGGCGCAGAAGGAGAGCGAAGGCACGGCCTTCGCCACCCAAGCCGGATTTGCCGATGCGACGGCGGAGCAGCTGCGCTCCATCCCGGTGGCCAAGACGCTTGAGATCCCGGCGCAGCTCGGCTTCGGGCCGTTCGTCGATGGCCGCCTGGTGCCGCAGACGCCGATGCAGGCCTTCGCCGGCGGCAGCGCCATCGACGTGCCGCTGGTCATCGGTTCCAACAGCTTCGAAGCCTCGCTGATGAAGGCGTTCTCGATCCCGGCCGACCGCATCACCGCCCGCCTGACGCCGGCGGCGCGCGCCGTCTATGCCGGCGATGCCAGCTCGGAGCAGGCGCTAGCCGAGGCGGTGTTCACCGACTCGGTGATGGGCGGGCCGGCGCATTGGATCGCCGGCAAGGCCGCGGGCGGCGCGCCGTCATGGCTCTATCACTTCTCCTATGTCGCCTCGATGCGGCGCGG
>CAYXMO010000194.1:0-6287 GCA_964465935.1 uncultured Rhizobium sp. | reverse complement strand
AATCGCGCCGCGCCGCCGAGGCCGAACTGGAACAGCTCGGCGACGGCGTCGCGCTGACGCAGGACAGCGCGTCCGCCCGCGCCCGCAACGCGGAGGCCCGCACCACCTATGCGGAAGCCCGCGCCACGCTCGATGGTCTGAAACGCGAAGGCGAGAACCGCCAGCGCCGCCTGACCGCGATCGGAGACGAGCGCAGCCGCTGGGAAGAGCGCCGCGCCGCCGCCGGCGCCCACATCGAAGAACTCGAACGCCGCCGCGACGAGCTTGGCGCCGAGCTGACGGTCGCCGAAGCCCTGCCCGAGCAGATCGCGGTCAAGCGCGGCAGCCTGCTCGACGCCATCGCCGCCGCCGACAGCGCCCGCCAGAACGCCGCCGACGCCCGCGCCTTGGCCGAACGCGCGCTCGCCGATGCCGACAAGACCGCGAAGCACGCCGACGCCGCGCTTTCCGCCGCGCGCGAAGAACGCGCCCGCGCCCAGGCCCTCACCGAAGCCGCCACCGCGCGCATCGTCGAGCTCAAGGACCGCATCCGCGACGAACTCGAAACCACGCCGGAAGAATTGCCGGCGCGCGCCGAGATCAAGGACGGCGAAGAACTGCCGCCGCTGGAACAGGCCGACAAGCGCGTCGAGAAGCTCAAGCAGGAGCGCGAGCAGCTCGGCGGCGTCAATCTGCGCGCCGAGGAAGAGGCCGCCGAGCAGGAAGCGCGTCTGCTGACCCTGACCACCGACCGCGACGATCTGATCGGCGCCATCGAGCGGCTGCGCCGCGGCATCACCAGCCTCAACAAGGAAGGCCGCGAGCGCCTCCTCGCCTCCTTCGAGAAGGTCAACGCCAATTTCCAGACCCTGTTCGGCAAGCTGTTCGAAGGCGGCGAAGCCAAGCTGACGCTCACCGAGTCCGAGGACCCGCTGGAAGCCGGCCTCGAAATCTTCGCGCGCCCGCCGGGCAAGCGGCTGCAATCGCTCGGCCTGCTCTCGGGCGGCGAGCAGGCTCTGACCGCGATGGCGCTGATCTTCGCGGTGTTCCTGGTGAACCCGGCGCCGATCTGCGTCCTGGACGAAGTCGACGCCCCGCTCGACGACGCCAATGTCGAACGCTTCTGCAACCTGCTCGACGAGATGACGCGCCTGACCGACACCCGCTTCCTGGTGATCACGCACCACGCCCTGACCATGAGCCGCATGCACCGCCTGTTCGGCGTGACGATGGCCGAGCGCGGCGTCAGCCAGCTCGTTTCGGTGACGCTGGCGGAAGCGGAGAAGGTGGCGGCGGAGTAGGTAGCCGTCCAGGCGTTAGTGCGATAACATGGGCCCATGACTAAGAGCCTACTTTCGCGGATCACAATCCGCCCGGAGCAGTGCCACGGCCAGCCATGCATTCGCGGGCTGCGAATTCGCGTTGTCGACATCCTGCAAATGCTGGCCGCAGGAACGGAGCCGGGTGAAATCCTCAGCGATTATCCGTATCTGGAGCCGGAAGACATTCGTGCTGCCGTCACCTATGCCGCTCACGCAATCGATCATCCCATCGTTCAGGCCGCCGAATAGGACTGCGAATCGCTCGCAGATGTAGAAATCCACAGGGTGGCCGCTGTTCAGGGATTCCCTTTGCCCGCGAACAAGACTCAGATGCCCGCAAAACACCCGATTCGGCTGACGCTTGCGGGTATCCCGGATGACTAGATTTTTCGTAGTCGATGAGAACTTGCCGCCGATACTCGCAAGTTGGTTGCGGGACGGAGGTTACGAAGCGATGCACGTATTCGAGGCTGATCTCGGAGGCGCTGACGACGGAGAAATTTGGGAATACGCGAAGCAACGCAACGCGATACTAATAACCAAAGACCAGCGCATCGTGCGCCGACACGTCACCAATCCTGGCCCCAGCTTGATTTTGGTATGCTTTGGCAACGCCACCAATCGCGTCGTGATCCATAAGTTTTCGGAGTCCTTGGAGCGACTTCTGGGTTACCTCGACAGCGGCTCGCGGCTCGTCGAATTTCGCTGATCGGATGTTGCGCGCATATCGCCGCGCCTCCAGTTCTCGTAATGAATTCAACGCCCTAACCGCATTCTTGCGTTATTGACACCTTCCGGACCCAACCCTATGGTCCGCGCGCCTTCGGGGAGCCGCGAAGGCCAGCAATTGCGCGGATTTTCGGCAAAACGGGGAGCGTTGAGCATGCCTGCTCAGGACCCTCAGAGCCTGCGCGATCTGGGCCAGCGGCTGGACGAAGCCCAGCGCAAGCGCGCGGCCGCGACCACACGCCCGCCGCCGACGCAGCTGGGCATCGCCGGCCGTTTCGCGGCGGAACTGATGGCCGCGCTGCTGGTCGGCGGCGCGCTGGGATGGGGCCTCGACTGGGTCTTGGGATATTTCGGTATCCACACCAAGCCGGTCTTCCTCATCGTGCTGTTCGTGCTGGGCGCCGTGGCGGGAATCCGCAACGTCATGCGCGCGGCAAATGAGATCAACGCCGAGATCGCGGCTCATCCCGCGGCCCCGGCGCAAGACGACGAGGAGAGTTGAGCCCGTGGCCATGAACCCGATGGAGCAGTTCGCCATCAAGCCGATCGTGCCGCTGCACATCGGCGGCTACGACGTCTCGTTCACCAACCAGTCGCTGTTCATGGTCGTGGTCGTGCTCGCCGCCGCCGCCTTCCTCACCCTGGCGATGAACGGCCGCCGCCTGGTGCCGTCGCGCGCCCAGTCGATGGCGGAGATGTCCTACGAATTCGTCGCCAACATGATCAATTCGTCGGCCGGCGACGATGGACTCAGATTCTTCCCCTTCGTCTTCACGCTCTTCATCTTCGTGCTGTTCTGCAACTTCTTCGGCATGGTGCCGTGGGCCTTCACGGTGACCAGCCAGATCGCCGTCACCTTCGCGCTCGCCGCCCTCGTCGTCCTCACCGTCATCGTCACCGGCTTCGCCAAGCACGGCATCGGCTTCCTCAAGCTGTTCGTGCCGCACGCGCCGCTGCCTCTGCTCTTCCTGCTGGTGCCGATCGAGGTCATCTCGTTCCTCACCCGCCCGATCAGCCTCTCGGTCCGTCTGTTCGCCAACATGCTGGCCGGCCACACCATGCTGGCGGTGTTCGCCGGCTTCGTGGTGCTGCTGGGCGGCGCCGGCGGCGTGCTCAGCGTGCTCTCGGTGGCGCCGATGGCGCTGATCGTCGCGATCATGCTGCTCGAATTGCTGGTCGCGTTCCTGCAGGCCTATGTCTTCGCCATCCTCACCTGCATCTATCTCAACGAAGCCCTCCACCTCCACGACCACCACTGATCTGAAGAAGGAAGCTAGAAATGGACGTCGCAGCAGCAAAAATGATCGGCGCGGGCCTTGCCTGTATCGCCTTGGTCGGCGCCGGCATCGGCATCGGCAACGTGTTCGGCAGCTATCTGTCGGGCGCACTGCGCAACCCGGGTGCCGCCGCCACCCAGACCACGAACCTGCTCCTCGGCTTCGCGCTGTGCGAAGCGACCGGCCTGTTCGGTCTGGTGATCGCGCTCATCATCCTCTTCACGTAAAGACCGCGTGATGGCCGAGCACACGACGACGGAAACGACGGGCGTTCCCGCCAAGCCGGAAGGCGCGGGCTTTCCGCCCTTCAAGGTGGAGACCTTCCCCAGCCAGATCTTCTGGCTGACGCTCTCGTTCGCCTTCCTGTTCGTCGTGCTGTGGCGCATCGCCGGACCGCGCATCCAGTCGGTGATCGCGACGCGCCGCGGCAAGATCAACGACGATCTGGCGAGCGCCCAGGCGCATCGCGGCGAGGCCGAGGCGGCGCAGGCCGCCTACCAGACCGCGCTGGCCGGCGCCCGCGCCGGGGCGCAGGCGCTCGCCGAGGCCAGCCGCAAGGATGTGCTCGGCGAGATCGACCAAGCCAAGGCCGCGGCCGACGCCAAGGCGGCCGCCGACATCGCCGGGGCCGAAGCGCGCATCGCCGCTTCGCGCGGCGAGGCCCGCGCCCATGTCGTCAAGGCGGCGCAGGACGCGGCGATCCAGATCGTCGCGCGCCTGACCGGCGACACCGTCGATGCCGGCGAAGCCGCCGCCGCCGTGCGCGCCGCGACAGGAAGCTAGACGATGGAACTGCTGCACGAGCCGGAATTCTGGGTGGCCATCGGCTTCGTCGCCGTGATCGGCCTGCTGCTCTATGTCGGCGTGCCCAAGATGGTGGCCTCGCTGCTCGACGCGCGCGCCGCGTCGATCAAGGCCGAGCTCGACGAGGCCCGCCGCCTGCGCGAGGAAGCGCAAGGCCTGCTCGCCGGCTTTAAGGCCAAGGCCGCCGGCGCTGAAGCCGAAGCCGCCTCCATCGTCACCGAAGCCAAAGCCGAGGCCGAGCGCTTCGCCGCCGAGGCCCGCGCCGCGCTCACGGTGCAGATCGAGCGCCGCGCCAAACAGGCTCAAGACAAGATCGCCCAGGCCGAGGCCGCCGCGATGGCCGAGATCCGCAGCCTCGCCGCCGACGCCGCCACCGCCGCGGCGCAATCGCTGATCGCCGCCCGTATGGACGAAAAACGCGCCGCCGCCCTGATCGACGGCAGCATCAAGTCGCTCGGGACGAAGCTGAACTAGAAATTCTCACCTAGTTGGGGGAATACCCCAAAATTGTCATGGCCCGCGCGTTCCATTTTTATCCACCTCCCGCCCGGCACGCTTCTTGGATCGTCCTCATCGGAACCCGGGTTTTGTCCCGCTTTGGCGCAAGCCAGGGCTTTGCCAGTGCACGCGACGATGATGAACCAGCTCAAGGAAGCGCTCAGCGGTCCGCTGTTCAAGCTCACCGGCTACCGCCCGCAGGCGGTTTCGGCGGCGCAGTGGGACCGCGAATATCGCGACGGCGCGTGGAAATTCCTCGAAAGCATCGGCAGCCTCGCCGGCCACGCCTCGATCCTGGGTTATTGCCAGTTCCTCGACCCCGACACGATCCTCGACGTCGGCTGCGGCGCCGGCGCGCTCGCCGCCAAGCTCAAGATACTGCCTTTCAGGTCCTATCTCGGCATCGACATGTCGCGCGAAGCCATCGCCCAGGCCACGGCGCATGAGGACCGGCGCACGCTCTTCGCTGCCGGCACGGCCGACGCTTTCATCCCGCATGGCCGCTTCGACGTCATTATCTTCAACCAGTGCGTCAACTATCTCGCCGATCCCGCCGGCACGCTGGCCCGCTATGCCCGCTTCCTCAATCCGGACGGCCGCATCATCGTTTCGCTGTTCGACACCGCGCGCGCCCGCGCCGCCTGGCCGCTGGTCGAGAAACACCTCATCGTCGAGGACGCGATGACCTACATCCAGGCGCAGGGCCGCGGCACCACCAAGGTGCTACGGCCGCGCTAACGCGCCAGCAGATACCAGCTCAGCAACGCGACGATGACCAGATCGCCGGCTGCCGCGATCAGCGCGCTCGGCCGCCGGAAGCGCCGCTCGGCCAGCACCAATCCGATGAAGCCGAGCTTGCCCACGATCGAATAGAGCAGGATCGGCAGCCGCGCCTCGCCGTGCCACGCCGCATAGATCAGCATCAGGCCGGAGGCGAAGATCATCAGGCCCCAGCTGCGCGCGATCAGGTTGGCGACCGGGCCTTCGGCGATTTCGCCGAAGGTCGACAGCATCGCAAAGCGCGGCGCCAGCGCCATGGAGATCATCGAGCAGGTCAGCACACCCGAGACGATCAGCACCCAGCCGATATTTGCGACAATCCAGCTCACGCCTTCTCCGGCTGCACCACGCGGATGTGCAGTTCGCGCAGCTGCTTGGGCAGCACCTCGGTCGGGGCGTTCATCAGAAGGTCCTGGCCCTGCTGGTTCATCGGGAACATCGTGACTTCGCGGATGTTCTCCTCGCCCGCCAGCAGCATCACGACGCGCTCCAGCCCCACGGCGCAGCCTCCATGCGGCGGCGCCCCGTGGCGGAACGCATTCAGCATGCCGCCGAACTTGCTTTCCGTGAAGTCGCGGCCGCTGCCGGCGATCTCGAACGCCTTCAGCATCACCTCGGGATCGCGGTTGCGCACCGCGCCCGACAGCATCTCATAGCCGTTGCACACGATGTCGTACTGGAACACCTTGATGCCCAGGATCTTCTCGCGGTCGTCCTGGTTCAGGCTCGAATCCGCTTTCAGTTTCATGAATTCGGCGGTGTCGAATTGCGGCAGCGAGAACGGGTTGTGCCCGAAGTCGATGCGCTTCTCGTCCTCGTTCCACTCGTACATCGGCATGTCGACGATCCAGCAGAACTTGAAGCAGTTCTCCTCGATCAGCTTGAGCTCGGTGCCGAT
>CAYXMO010000193.1:0-6287 GCA_964465935.1 uncultured Rhizobium sp. | reverse complement strand
GCGGCAGATAGGCGTGGTCGGCGATGTCGAACAGGACGCTCAGCGTGCCCATGCAAGCCGCGACGGCGTAGAGCTGGTTCATCGTCAACAGATGAAACCAGGCGGCGACCGGCACCGTCATCAGCACCACGGTGCGCGCCAGATCGGCGCCGACCATGATGCCGCGCTTGTTCGAGCGGTCGACCGTGCCGCCGGCGAGGAGACCGACGAGCACATTGGGCGCCATCGCCAGCGCGGCGAGGATGCCGATCTGGAACGGCCTGGCGTCGATGGTCAGCACCGAGGCGAGCGCGAGGCCCTCGCGCGTTATGCGCGCGCCGGTGGACGAGACGGTCTGGGCGGCCCAGAGCCGCAGGAAGCCGGCATGACGCCAGAGCGCGCCGGTGAAGCGTGGAAATCGAAACACGGGAATCCCTCGATGAAAATGCGCGCAAACCCACCTGCGCGCGGGGCGCAGATGTCGAGTCCAAAACCGTCCGTTGGGACGGCGGGGACTAGGCGGTAGCGAGCACCTTCATGGCACTGCCTGTTCTGCCGGGAACCCGGCTTCGAGGGATGGAGCGCAGAAGCTATTCCGTGACGGCCTGCGATGCAACTCGCCGCATCCGGTCGAAGGCGCTGGGGCCGCTGCGCGCCTCCATCGCCGAGACGATCTGTGCCGCGAGCGCCGAGCTCGGCGTCGCCGTGGAATCGATCTCCAGATCGTAGATCGCATGGGCGTGCACGTGCTTGAGGCCGCTCAGGGCGGTGCCGGGGGGGCGGTCGCGGCGGGCCCATTCGCGCAGGACAAGCTCTTCGGCCGCGCAGTGCATGCCGACAAAGAGCACGTCGACGCCGTCAAGGGCGGCCAGCCAGTCGTCCATCAGTTCGCGCGTGACGATGGCATCGTCCACCACCACGCCGATGCCTTCGGCGACGCAGACGCGCACGGCGCGATGAAAGGCGCGGAACATCTTGACCGGTTCGGCGGCGTGTTCGACCGGCGTCCCGGCCTGGCGCGGACCGCGGAGAAACACCCTGACCGCGTCGAACCAGCTTGCCGGCACACGCTCCCAGACAAAGTCGTCGATGCCCATGCGGACGAAGGACAGCCGCGCCTGCAGCATCCCCGCGACCGCGGATTTGCCGGACGATGAGGTGCCGTTCAGCAGGATGACGTCGGGAAGCTTCATGCCGAAGCTTACTCCGGAACGCCGCCAAGCGGGATGGCCGAGCGGCTGGCCGCGACGCAAGGACTATTCGGCGGCTTCTTCTTCGCCTTCTTCTTCGTTCTCGGTCAGCGAGAAGGAAGCGGCGCTCTGGTTCTGCGGCTGGCCGGGATAGGGCTGCTGATCGCCGCCCTGGCGGTTCTGCTGCTGCGCCGCCTGCTGCTGCTGGTATTGCGCCTGGGCCTGCGCCTGGGCCGCCATGATGCGATAATAGTGCTCGGCGTGCTGCAGGTAGTTCTCGGCCATGACGCGGTCGCCGCCGGCATTGGCGTCGCGCGCGAGCTGAAGGTACTTCTCGTAGACATTGGCGGCCGAGCCGCGGATCTTCACTTCCGGACCGGAAGAGTCGAAGGTCCGGTTCGGGTTGTGGCCGCCGCCGCCATTGCTGTTGTTATTGCTGTGGCCGCCGCCGCCGCCGGTGTGTTGCGGCCTGCGGCCGCCTCTACGTGAACGTTTCAACCTAAAAGCCCCTATCCAGGACGAACATCGCTTTGCCGCGCGCGATGGATGCGCTTTGTGGGCCGTGTCCCCACGCGAATCCGGATTGCCTCAGCTTTGCTGGGTTCGTCTTTCGCTTTGCACAAGAACCGCGGCCGCGCCGCTCCGGATCCCCCCGGCCCCAAACGGGCCGATTTCCGGCAGGGTCCCTCGTGTCCCCACGGGCCGGGAAGCTAGCCCCTTGGGGGGCGATTTCCAACTGTTTTCTGTTCCTAGGAAGCGTCCCGTTTTGCCACAACCGCCCGCGGAATCCCGCCCAAATCGCGGTTAATCGCCGGAACCTCAAGGCCCTGGACCCGGCAGAGCGTGGCAACGGCGTCACCCTGCCCCTGGCCGATCTCCAGCACGGTGTGGCCGGAGGGACGCAGCAGCCGGGCGATTCGAGGCGCCAGGGTGCGGTAGGCATCCAGTCCGTCCGGCCCCCCGTCCAGGGCGGCCAGCGGCTCATAGCGCGCCACTTCCGGTTGCAGGCCGGCGATGTCGGGGGTGGGGATGTAGGGCGGGTTGGAGAGCACCAGATCGAAGCCGGGACTGGCCTCTTCGAGCCAGCCGCTCTCGATCAGGCTGGCGCGGTCTTCGAGCTTGTGGGCAGCGACGTTGCGGGCGGCCCAAGCGAGCGCTTCGGGCGAAGAGTCGATGCCGACGCCGTGGGCGTTCGGATATTCGTGCAGCGCGGCGATCAGCAGGCAGCCCGAGCCGGTGCCCAGGTCGAGGATGGAGAGCGGCGCGGCTTTGTCTGGATAGAGGCGCAGGACGGATTCGATCAGCGTCTCGCTGTCGGGACGCGGGATCAGGACACCGGGGCCGACGGCGAAGGCGAGGCTCCAGAATTCCTTGCTGCCGGTGATGTAGGCGAGCGGCTCGCGGGCGGCGCGGCGGGCGATCAAGGCGTCGAACTGCGCTTGTGCTTGCAGCACCCCCTCACCCCTACCCTCTCCCCCGGTTCCGGGGGAGAGGGGGTTCTTCTGCGCAAACTCCCACAGCAGCCGCGCCTCCAGGCGCGGGTTGTCGATGCCGGCGTCGCGCAGGCGCCAGACGGCGTCTTCGAGGCTCACCCTTCGGCTTCCATCGCGGCGAGGCGGTCGGCCTGGTCCTGCTGCACCAGCGCGTCGACGATCTCGCCCAGATCGTCGCCGGAGATGATCTTGTCGAGCTTGTAGAGCGTCAGGTTGATGCGGTGGTCGGTGACGCGGCCTTGCGGGAAATTGTAGGTGCGGATGCGCTCGGAGCGGTCGCCCGAGCCGACCAGCGATTTGCGCTCGCTGGCGCGCGCCGAATCGACGCGCTCGCGCTCTATCTCGTAGAGCTTGGCCTTGAGCATCTTCATCGCCCCGGCCTTGTTCTTGTGCTGCGACTTCTCGGTCTGCTGCGCCACCGCGATGCCGGTGGGGAGGTGGGTGATGCGCACGGCGCTCTCGGTCTTGTTGACGTGCTGGCCGCCGGCGCCCTGGGCGCGGTAGACGTCGATGCGCAGGTCCTTGTCGGCGATCACGATGTCGACGTCTTCGGCCTCGGGCAGCACCGCGACGGTGGCGGCGCTGGTGTGGATGCGGCCCGAGGCTTCGGTGACCGGCACGCGCTGCACCCGGTGCACGCCGCTCTCGAATTTCAGCTTGGCGTAGACGCCCTGCCCGGTGACGTCCATCACCGCGTCCTTGATGCCGCCCAGATCGCTGTCGGTGCGCGACATGATCTCGGTCTTCCAGCCCTGCAGCGCGCAATAGCGCGCGTACATCGCCAGCAGGTCGTCGGCGAACAGCGCCGCCTCGTCGCCGCCGGTGCCGGCGCGGATTTCGAGAATGGCGGAGGAGGCGTCGGCGGCGTCCCTGGGCAGGAGCTGAATCTGCAGGTCGTGTTCGAGCGCGGCGAAGCGCTGCTTGAGCGCGGCGCGTTCTTCTTCGGCCAGAGCGCGCATCTCAGGATCGGTGGCAGGATCGGCGATCAGGCCTTCGGCGCCTTCGAGCTGGTCCTGCACCGCGCGGTAGCGGCGCACCACATCGATCACGGGCGAAAGCTCGGCATGCTCCTTGGACAGCTTGACGAAGCCGGCGCCGCCCTGGCCGCTCGCAAGCTCCGCCTCGATCGCGTGGAAGCGATCCAGCAGGCGTTCGAGTTTGGCGGTGGGGATCATGGCGTTCCTGTCCTGCGGCCGTTGTACTAAGCTCCATGCCCATGCAGGGACGGCATTTCGGCTTCTGGGGGATATAGACGCATGACGGTTCGCGCAATCGCTCTGTTCGGGGTTCTCGCCGCGGCTTTGGCGGCGGCACAAGCGGCGCCGCCCCAGACCGACGCCCAGATCTTCGCCGGCTATGTCGCCGATCCGGCCTACAAGGCCTATCTGCTGGCGGCGTTCAACGGCACCGAGCCGCCGCCGCTGAAGGCCAAATGCGCCAAGCTGACGCTCGTTGCGCTCGATCCGCCGCAGGTCGTCACGCCGCCGACCTTCGCGCAGATCAAGGAAGTCTATTACATCAGCACTGGCAGCTGGGTGGCGCGCGCCACGCTGGGACGCTGCGGCGGCAACGTCATCCGCCGGCTGTTCGTCGCCGGCGATCCGCAGAGCGGCCAGCCGCATGCCCAGGCGCTCATCCCCGGCGAGTTCCCCGGCAATCTCAAGCTCGAGAACGACGTCACGCACATCGTTCTGCCCGCCGCGATGGGGACGGCGAAGTGCAACGACTGGAAGTCGCTCTGGGTGCTGGACACCAAGCTGACGAGTCCGGCAGCGCGCCAAGGCTGGAGCGAGACCTGGACGATGCAGGCCTGCGGCCGCGGCGTGACCGCCGATGTCAGCTATGTCGCCGACCGCACCGGCATGAACATCACAGCCAAGAACGTGAAGGTGCATTGAAGCCGTATTTTCTTTGGGGGAGCTTGGCCTATGGACGTTCGAACCGCCACCTATCGCGCCGTGCTCGGCTGTGGCGCCGCCCTGCTCGCCGTGCTGTCGCCGGCGCGCGCCGCCGACGTGCAGCAGGCGCTGTTCGACGGCTATGTCGGCTCGCCGGCCTACCGCGCCATCCTGCAGAAGGCCTACAACGACAAAGAGCCGGCGCTGCTCAAGGCGCAATGCGCCGCGCTCACCGTCGTCGCTTTCGACAAGCCGGAAATCCTGGAGCGGCCGGTCTTCGCCAAGGCCGGCGCCAACTGGCAGATGACGGCGGGCGCCTGGGTGGCGCGGGCGACGCTCGACCGCTGCGGCGCCAAGGCCGTCCGCCGCGCCCTCGTCGAATCGGCGCACAACAACACCTTGCGCACGCGGCCGCTGCTGCCCGGCGAATTCGGCGGCAGCTACAAGATGGAAGACAATGCGCGCGCCTTCGCCTTGGCCAACATGCAGGGCGAGGTCGACTGCAAGGAATGGATGGGCACGACGGTGCTCGACATCAAGCTCAAATCGCCGGTCAAGCCGAGCGGCTGGGTCGAGGTCTGGACCGTGCAGATGTGCGGCAAGACGGTGACCGGCAACGTCAACTACATCCCCGGCGGCGCCAACGCCGTCGGCGGCTTCGACGTGCGCACGCGGGACGTGCGGGTGATCAAGTAGAGGGACGGCTCCCGAACAACTCTCCCATCGTCATCGCCCGGCTTGTCCGGGCGACCCAGGATCACCGGGAGAAATTATTTGCGTGCGGTGCATGCCGACCAGCTGCGGAAAGAGATCGTCCCAATCGGGATTGTCGCGCTCGATCAGGTTTGTCTTCCATTCGCGCGGATATTTCTTGATACGTTTTTCTCTCCGGATCGCAGCGAGCATGCTTTCGTGCGGTTCGTACCAAACGAGCCGGTGTACGCCATATTTCCTCGTGAAGCCTTCGATCAATCCCTCGCGGTGCTCGAAAGCACGGCCGGGAAGCCTGCTGCTGACGCCGGTGTAGATCGTGCCGTACTTCCGGCTTGCCATCATGTAGACGGCGATGAAGACGTTGAAGGGATCCCGAGCCACCATGGCTAAGGATCGCGATCCTGGGTCGCCCGGACAAGCCGGGCGATGACGATTTTCTATTTAAAATTGCAGCCAGAAGGAACGCTACTGCGCAGGCTCCAGCACCGGAGCGGCGTTGCCGCGTTCGGCTTCGATCTCGGCGGCTTTCTTCTCGCAGAGCTCGACGATGTGCTCGACCAGGTTCTCGTTGTCGAGGCGATATTTGGGTTCGCCGTTGAGATAGACTTGGCCGTGGCCTTTGCCGGCGCCGCCGCCGGTGAAGCCGAGGTCGGTCTCGCGCGCTTCGCCCGGGCCGTTGACGACGCAGCCGATGATCGAGAGCGACATCGGCGTGGCGATGTGCTTGAGGCGGTCTTCCAGCGTCTTGACCGTGTCGATGACGTTGAAGCCCTGCCGCGCGCAGCTCGGGCATGAGATGATGTTGACGCCGCGGTGGCGCAGGTTCAGCGATTTGAGGATGTCGAAGCCGACACGGACTTCCTCGCGCGGATCGGCGCTCAAGGAGACGCGGATGGTGTCGCCGATGCCGCTCCACAGCAGCATGCCCATGCCGATGGAGGATTTGACGGTGCCCGAGATCATGCCGCCGGCTTCGGTGATGCCGACATGGAGCGGGCAATCGACGGCGTCGG
>CAYXMO010000192.1:0-6291 GCA_964465935.1 uncultured Rhizobium sp. | reverse complement strand
CCTGCTCGGCCAGCATCGCGCGCACCAGCAGATGCGGCCAGGTCTGCGGCCCGAAGGCCAGGCTGCGGCCCGCCTTCTTGCCCGGCAGCGGCGCCAACCCGTCCGGTCCACCGATGACGAAAGCCAGGTCCTTGGTCCCCGCGTCGCGCAGGGCGCCGAGCATCTCGGCGAAATCCTCGCTGGTCATGCCCTTGCCGCGGGCGTCGAGCAGGACGATATGCGCGCCGTCGGGCACGCGGCGGGCGAGGCGCTCGGCCTCGTCGGCCATGCGCTTCTTGACCTCGCGCTCCTTGGAGACCGCGAGTTCGTCGCACAACACGGCGGGAAAGCCCATGCGGCGGCCCATGTTCTGGGCGCGGCCGAGGAAATCCTCGGTCAGCGCCGCTTCCGGCGTACCGCGGGCGTGACCGATGGCGAGGATGTGCAAGCGCATGGAAGACTCTTTTTGGTCGCGTTGCCGGACGGAAAACCGCTTCACACTTTTCCTGGCAACGCTCCTACGCCCGCTGGCGCCTGGGTTCCTCGACCGACCACATGCTTTCGAGATTGTAGTATTCGCGCACTTCGGCGCGGAAGATGTGAACGATGACGTCGCCGGCGTCGACCAACACCCAGTCGCCCTGCTGCGCGCCGTTGACGGGACGGGTGCCGTAGCCGGCGTCCTTCAGCCGCCGCGCCAGGTGGTCGGCGATCGACGCGACATGGCGCGACGAGGTGCCGGTCGCGATCACGATGGCATCGGCCAGCGACGAGCGCCCGTCCATCGCGATGGTCACGATGTCGAGCGCCTTGTCGTCGTCGAGCGAGGCCTTGATGCGCTCCAGCAGCGCGTCGTCCACCGCGTAGAGCGGTTGGTTCGCCGCTTTCTTCATCGCGGCCTTCTTGGAGATCGGCTTCTTCGGCGCCGCTTTCTTTTTGGACGCGGGCTTGGCGGCCTTGGCGGGTTTCACGGCTTTTTTGGTCTTGGCGGTCAGTGTGCGGTCTCCGAAGCGCTGAATTTGCAACCTATCACGTGGGTATCGCGCCGACAAAGCCTTCCGCGAAGCGCTGCGAGGCGCGGATGGCGGTGGCGCTCTGCGCGTTGCGCTTGCCGTCGATGACGGCGATGGCGGGCGTGCCGGCCCGGCACAGCCCGCGCTCGGCGCGGCTCTGGCCGAAGCGCTGGATCGGCTTGGCGTTGAGCGCCGACAGGATGGTTCCCGGGCGCTGGATCACGGCGATCGGCACCCGCCGCGCCAGATCGGCCCAGCGATGCCAGCGGCGGAAGATGTTGAGATTGTCGCTGCCCATCAGCCAGACGAACTTCACCTGGCCGAAGCGCTTTTGCAGCGCGCACAACGTGTCGTAGGAATAATGCGTCTTGAAATCGTGCTCGATGTCCATGACCACGATCCGGGGATGGCGCGCAACGCGGCGCGCCTCGGCGACGCGGCGGTGCAGCGTCTCCATGCCTTGCGTCGACTTGAGCGGATTCTGCGGCGTCACCAGCCACCAGACATAGTCGAGGCCGAGCCGCTTCAGCGCGACTTCGCTGACATGGAGATGGCCCTCATGCGCCGGATTGAACGAGCCGCCGAGCAGCCCGATGCGCAGGCCCGGCGCGATGGGACCGGGCGGGCGCACCCAATGGGCATGCGGGCGCTCGGTCGGCGTCTTCTTCATGGCCTGATCTGCCCCGTGCCGCGCACGACGTATTTGAAGGTGGTGAGCTGCTCGACCCCGACCGGACCGCGTGCATGCAGCTTGCCGGTGCCGATGCCGATCTCGGCGCCCATGCCGAACTCGGCGCCGTCGGCGAACTGGGTCGAGGCGTTCCACAGCACGATGGCGGAATCGAGCGCCGACAAGAACCGCTCCGCCGCCTTGGGATTCTCGGTGACGATGGCTTCGGTGTGATGCGAGCCGTAGCGCTCGATATGCGCGACGGCGTCTTCGACTCCATCGACCGCTTTCACCGCGATGACCGCGTCGAGATATTCCGCTGACCAGTCGGCCTCATTGGCGAGATGCGCCACCGGATAGACGCCCTTCACCTCGCGGTCGCCGCGGATTTCGCAGCCGGCCTTGCTGAGATCGGTCAGGACCGCGACGCCCAGCGTCGGCAGGACGGCGCGGTCGATCAGCAGCGTCTCCGCCGCGCCGCACACCGAGGTGCGCCGCATCTTGGCGTTGACCGCGATGGCGCGCGCCTTGGCCGGAGCGGCGTCGGCATGGATGTAGACGTGGCAGACGCCTTCCAGATGCGCCAGCACCGGCACCCGCGCCTCGGCCAGGACGCGGCTAGTGAGGCCCTTGCCGCCGCGCGGAATGATGAGGTCGATGGCGCCGTCCAGGCCTTGCAGCATCATCCCGACCGCGGCACGGTCGGTGGTCGGCACGCTCAGCAGCGCATCCAGCGGCAATCCCGCGGCGCGCAGGCCTTCGCGCATCGCGGCGTGGATCGCGGCAGACGAGTGCGCCGACTCCGAGCCGCCGCGCAGGATCGTGACGTTGCCGGCTTTCAGCGCCAGCGCGCCGGCATCCGCAGTCACATTGGGCCGGCTTTCATAGATCATGCCGATGACGCCGATGGGCGTGGCGACGCGCGCGATATCGAGACCGTTCGGCATCGTCCAGCGCGCCAGCTCGCGACCGACGGGATCGGGCAGCGCCGCGACGGCTTCGACGCCGGCTGCCATCGCCTCGATGCGCGCGCCGTTCAACAGCAACCGGTCGCGCAGCGCCGCGGAAAGATCGCCGGCGGCAGCAAGGTCCTGCGCGTTCGAGTCCAGAATCGCGGCGCTCCGCCTGCGCAGCTCGCCGGCGGCGGCAAGCAGGGCCTTGCTCTTCGTTTCGTTCGAGGCTTCGCGCATGGCGCGCGCGGCGGCGCGGGCGGCGGCGCCCAGCCCCTGCATCTGCTGCATCAAGGAGGTGAGCGCGTTCATCCGGCCGTCACCGTCAGGGCGAGGTCGTCGCGATGGATCATCTCGTCGCGGCCGCGATAGCCCAGGATCGCCTCGATCTCGGCACTGCGCTTGCCGGCGATGCGGTCGGCGTCCTCGACGCTGTAGGCGACCAGGCCGCGCGCGATCTCGCGGCCTTGGGCGTCCTTCACCAGCACCGCGTCGCCGCGCTCGAAGCGGCCGTCGATCTGGCGGATGCCGGCGGGCAGCAGGCTCTTGCCTTCCGCCAAAGCCTTGGCGGCGCCGGCGTCGATGATCAGCGCGCCTTGCGGCTTGAGCACGCCGGCGATCCAGCGCTTGCGCGCCTGCGCCGGCGTCGTGCTGGCGCGGAACCTGGTGTGAACGCCGCCCAGGCGCAGCGCGTCGATGGCGCGGTCGCTCTTGCCCTTGGCGATCAGCACGTCGCAGCCGGCGGCGGTCGCGATCTTCGCCGCCGCGATCTTGGAGGCCATGCCGCCACGCCCGAAGCCCGAGACGGACTCGCCCGCCATCGCCTCTATCGTCGCCGTGATCGCGGGCACATCGGCGATATGCGCCGCGCCGGCATCGCGGGTCGGGTCGGCGGTGTAGAGGCCGTCGACATCGGAGAGCAGCACCAGAAGGTCGGCGCCCATCATGCTGGCGACCCGCGCCGCCAGGCGGTCGTTGTCGCCGTAGCGGATCTCGGCGGTCGCCACCGTGTCGTTCTCGTTGATGACCGGAATGGCCTTGAGATCGAGCAACGTCTTGAGCGTCGCGCGGGCGTTCAGATAACGATTGCGCTGTTCGGTGTCGCCCAGGGTCAGCAGCACTTGCGACGCCACGATGTCGTGTGCCGCGAAGCCGTCGGCATAGGCTTCGGCAAGCTGCACCTGGCCCACCGAGGCCGCGGCCTGGCTCTCCTCCAGCTTGAGCGCGCCGGCTTTGAGCTTGAGCTTGCGGCGCCCCAGCGCGATGGCGCCCGACGACACCACGATCAGCGCGTGCCCCTCGGCGGCCAAGGCCGCGAGGTCGGCGCACAGCGCCCGCAGCCAGCCGCGCCGCAGCGTGCCGCTGTCCGCGTCGACCAAAAGCGCCGAGCCGACCTTGATGACGATCAGTTTCGCCGATGCGAAGACGTCACTCACGGCGTCCACGCTTTCTTCTCGGTGCGCTGGGGCGCGGCTTGCCTGGCGCCGCGGCGCTTGACGATTTCCTTGGCCAGGGCGCGCAGCACGTCCTCGATCCCGGCACCCGACACGCCGGAGATCACGAACACTTTGTGGCCGCAGGCCTTCTCCAGCGCGGCGCGCTTCTTGGCCAGCGCCGCTTTGGGGATCGCATCGGATTTGTTCAGCGCCACGATCTCGGGCTTGTCGTCGAGGCCGTTGCCATAGGCTTCCAGCTCGCCGCGGATCGTCTTGTAGGTCTTGGCGATCTCGCTCTCGGTGCCGTCGATCAGGTGCAGGATGACGTTGCAGCGCTCAGCATGACCCAGGAACCGGTCGCCCAGCCCGACGCCTTCATGTGCCCCTTCGATCAGGCCAGGCAGGTCGGCGAGCACGAAATCGGTGGCGTCGATCTTCACCACGCCGAGCTGCGGCTCCAGCGTCGTGAAGGGATAGTCCGCGATCTTGGGCCGCGCCGCCGAGACGCGGGAAAGGAACGTCGACTTGCCGGCATTGGGCTTGCCGATCAGGCCGGCATCGGCGATCAGCTTGAGCTTCAAGATAACGGTCTTCTCTTCGCCCGGCTGGCCCGGATTGGCGTGGCGCGGCGCCTGGTTGGTCGAGCTCTTGAAATGCGCGTTGCCGAAACCGCCATTGCCGCCCTTGAGCAGGCGGATCGTCTGGCCGGTGACCGCAAGGTCTGCGATCAGCGTCTCGCCGTCCTCTTCGTAGATTTGCGTGCCGGGCGGCACTTTCATGACCGCGTCTTCGCCATTGCCGCCGGTCATCTCCTTGCCCATGCCGGGCTCGCCGTTCTTGGCGCGGACATGCTGCTGGTAGCGAAAGTCGATCAGCGTGTTGCGGTGGTCGACCGCTTCGACGATCACGTCGCCGCCGCGCCCGCCATTGCCGCCCCAGGGGCCGCCATATTCGATGAACTTCTCGCGCCGGAACGCGACGCAGCCATTGCCGCCATTGCCGGACTGGACATAGACCTTGGCGACGTCGAGGAATTTCATGCCGCCCTCTTCTTCAAATCCAGGCGCATGGTGGGACGATGCGGAGCCGGTTCGGCGACGATCTTGAAGCCGGCCTTGGCGAAGGCGGACGCCGATCCGGTGAACATCCCCGCATTGCTGCGATGGGTGTCCGTCGTCATCGGATAGGCTTCAAGCGCTGGCGCTTTCGCTTTCCTGGCATAGGCCACCGCGGCATCGATCAATGCCTTGGACACGCCTTTGCCGCGCCAGCCCTTGCGCACATAGAAACAAGACACCGACCACACCGGCATGTCGTCGACCGCCCTTGTAAAGCGCGCCGTGGCGAGCTTGGGCAGGGCGGCGCGCGGCGTCACCTGTACCCAGCCGACCGCGACGTCGCCCGAAAACGCGAGCAACCCCGGCGGCGGGCCTTTGGTCACGATCCGCTTGAACGCCTTGCGGTTGTCGTCGCGCGGGCGCTGCGTATAGGCGCTGCCGATGCGCCAATACAGGCACCAGCACCCGTTGCACGCGCCGACCCTGCCGAACAGCTCTTCGAGCTGCGGCCATAGGTCGGGCGTGAGCGGGCGCACGGTCAACGTCATGCGGCCTTCTTCCGCGCAAATTGCTCCCTGGTCAACTGCACCTGGGTGGAGGCGACCGCCTGCCCCCGGGCGACGCAGTTTCGCTGCACCGTGCCGGTGGCGGCGAAGCCGAGCTTGTCCAGCACGTGGCCCGAGGCGGGGTTGTCGACATGCCAGAACGCCACCAGCATCTCGGCACCCAAGTCCGCGAAGGCGAAGCGCAGCACCGGACCGCCGGCTTCGGTGGCATAGCCCTGGCCCCAGTAGCGCTTGCCATACCAATAGCCGAACTCCCAGATGCCGCCGGCCACGCGGTCGAGCCCGCACAGGCCGATCAAGGCGCCGTCCATCGCCCGCGTCACCGCGAAGCGATAGCTCGCGCCTTTCTGTCGTTGCGCCGCATAAGACCGCATCGCTTCGCGGTAGTGCGCCTCGGTGAACGGATGCTGGACCTGCGCCAGGTTCTTCGCGACCTCGTAGTCGCTCAGGATCGCGACGAAGACCGGCGTGTCAGTCAGAGTCGGGGCGCGCAGGACCAGGCGCTGGGTCGTGGGATGGAAGCTCATGCCGCCCTCCTGCCGAAATAGGCTTCGCGCGTCAGGGTCACGATGTTGCAGCCGATATCCATGCCGCGCGCCAGGCTGTGGCGCTTCTCGAA
>CAYXMO010000191.1:0-6302 GCA_964465935.1 uncultured Rhizobium sp. | reverse complement strand
GACCAGTCGTGACCGGGTTCGCGCCGCCGCCGCGTCTCCCAGCCGTCGCCCATGTTGCGCGACTTGCCCGGCGCCAGCATGTTGGAAACCTGTCCGAAGTGCTCGTCATTGGCGCCGACGGGAAGCCCGCCATTCTCCATCGCCGCCAGATCGACGCGCCCGGCCTTGGTGAAATCGCGCGTCACGTGTCCATAGACGCGCAGCCGCGCCACGCCGCCGTCGGGAAAGATGTTGAGCCGCAGATGCGTCACGACATTGAGGATCGCCACCGGCAGCGTCAGCCGGCTGTTGCCCTGCAAGGGCGTGGTGGGCAGCAGCGAATGCCAAATTGTGCCGGGCTGCGGGATCGCCTCCTCCGAATAACAGATGTCAATCGACGCCGCTGGCGGGTAGTTGCCGGTGAAATTGCGGGTATCGATCTCGATGCCTTTGATGACCCCCTGCTTGCCGAGACGCACGATGCAATGGTCGTGGCCGCCGTCGCGGCGGCGGCGGCTCTCCCAGCCGTCCATCCATTTGCCGTTGGCGTCGTATTTGCCGGGGATGAACACCGGCTCGGCGGGATCGATCAGCCGCGATTTGTCGGCGAAGAAGTCGTCGGTCGCGTACACGACTTTCGAACCCAGCCGCGGCTGCGCGAGGTCGATCCAGGTTTTGGCGAAGTCTTCCATGTCTGTCCTTCAGGTCAGGTCGCTCAGCCGCAGCCGGGCGATCTTGTGGATTTCGTCGAGCGCGGTGCGGAATTCGGCGCGCGGCTCGTTGGCGACGCGGGCGCGAAATTCCTCCAGGATCTGCTGCCGCGTGAAGCCGCGCACCGCCTTGATGAAGGGAAAGCCGAACTTGTCGACATAGTCCCGGTTGAGGCGGCGAAACTCGGCGAGTTCGCCCGCCGTGCAATGGTCCAATCCGGCGCTCGTCTGTTCGGAAACCGACTCCGGCGACATCCGCACGCGGCCCGCGAGGTCGGGATGGACGCCGATCAGCGCCAGCTTGGCCTTGTCGTCGGCGCCTTCGACCGCGCGCCGCAGCGCGTCGGCGAGGCCGTCGAGGGTGTCGAGCGCCTCGCGCGGTCCGCCGCGCCAGGCCTGCATCGCGAACCATGGCGAGTGCTCATAGACGCCGCCATAGACGCGCAGGAATTCCTGCTCGTCGAGGGTGCTGGGCGGCGCGCGGAAGCGGTCAGACATGGGGATGCGTCGCCCGCCAGTGCCGTGCGATGTCGATGCGGCGGCAGAACCAGACGTCCTTGTGCTCTTGGGCGTAGCGGATGAAGTGCTCCAGCGCCATGATGCGCCCCGGCCGTCCGGCGATGCGGCAATGCAGGCCCACCGACATCATCTTGGGCGCGGTCTCGCCTTCGGCGTAGAGCACGTCGAACGTGTCCTTGAGATAGGTGAAGAACTGCTCGCCGGAATTGAAGCCCTGGGCGGCGGCGAAGCGCATGTCGTTGGCGTCCAGCGTGTAGGGCACGACGAGGTGCGGCTTGCCGGCCTCGGTCACCCAGAAAGGCAGGTCGTCATTGTAGTCGTCGGCGTCGTAGAGAAAGCCGCCATGCTCGACCACCAGCCGCCGCGTGTTGGGGCTGGTGCGGCCGGTGTACCAGCCGCGCGGCACTTCGCCGGTCAGCGCCTCGATGACCTCTACCGCCTTGGCGACATGGGCGCGCTCCGTCGCCTCGTCGACGCGCTGGTAGTTGATCCAGCGATAGCCGTGGCTGCAGATCTCGTGCCCCGGCTTCAGCAGCGGTTCGACGATGGCGGGATAGCGCTCCAGCGCCGAGGCCACCGCGAACACCGTCACCGGCACCCGGTACTTGGCGAACAGCCGCAGCAGCCGCCACACCCCGGCGCGCGAGCCGTATTCGTAGATCGACTCCATGCTCATATGGCGGGCGCCGGGCACGGGTTCCGCGTTAATGATTTCGGAGAGGAACGTCTCGGCCCCGGCATCGCCGTGCAGGATCGAATTCTCGCCGCCTTCTTCGTAGTTGAGCACGAGCTGGACCGCGATCCGCGCCCCGCCCGGCCAGCGCGGATGCGGCGGGTTTGCGCCGTAACCGGCCAGATCGCGCGGATATTGGGCAGACAATTGGGACCTCGAACGGCTGGAAGCTGGCCACTATACACAAGACGCTTTACACCCCAAGCAACGTGACTCACGATTACGCGCAAGGAAGACCGTTCATGGGCCGCCTGACCACGCATGTCCTCGATACCGCGCATGGCTGCCCCGGCGCCGGGATCGCCGTGCGTCTGTATACGGACGGTAGCGCCCGGCCCCTTGCCGAAGCCCGGACCAATGCCGACGGCCGCTGCGACGCCCCTCTGCTGGACGGCGCGGCGTTGAAAGCCGGCCGCTACGCCCTCGAATTCGAGGTCGGCGCCTATTTTCGGGCCAGGGGTGTCGCGCTGCCCGATCCGCCCTTCCTGGACGTGGTCCGCCTCGCCTTCGGCGTCGCCGACGCGGGCGCGCACTATCATGTGCCGCTGCTGGTCTCGCCCTATGGCTATTCGACCTATCGCGGAAGCTGATATGCGCGACACGGTCCGCTTCCTGCTCGACGGCCAGGTGCACGCGATCAAGAATCCCGATCCGGCCCAGACCGTGCTGCGCTGGCTGCGCAGCGAGGCGCGCCGCACCGGCACCAAGGAAGGCTGCGCCGAGGGCGACTGCGGCGCCTGCACCGTGGTGCTGGGCGAGGCGCAGGCCAGCAAGACCGTCTATCGCGCCGTCAATGCCTGCATCCTGTTCCTGCCGATGCTGGACGGCAAGACGCTGTTCACCGTCGAGTCGCTGAGCGCGCCGGGCGTGGCGCTGCATCCGGTGCAGCAGGCGATGGTCGATGCCAACGCTTCGCAATGCGGTTTCTGCACGCCGGGCTTCGTGATGTCGCTTTATGCGCACTACCTCAATCGCGGCAGTGTCGACGCGCCGGCGATCCGCGACGCGCTGGCCGGCAATCTGTGCCGCTGCACCGGCTACGGCCCGATCGTCGAAGCGGCGCAGCGCATGAACGACGCGCCGCGGGTGAATGCGGAGACGAAAGCCGCTCCCGTCTCGGACGGCAGCCTCGCCATCGCCGCTGCGGGCAAGCGCTTCTTCGCGCCGCGCACGCGCGATGAATTGGCGGCGCTCGCGCTGGAGCATCCCGAGGCGACGCTGCTCGGCGGCGCGACCGATGTCGGTCTGTGGGTCACCAAGAAGCTGCAAGTTCTGCCGACGATCATATCGGTGATGTCGGTTGCCGAGCTGAACCGCCTCGCCGATACGCCGGACGCGCTGGAGATCGGCGCCGCCGTCACCTATAGCCAAGCTTTCGAAGCGCTGGCCGGACTGCATCCCGATTTCGGCGAGCTTCTGCGCCGTCTAGGCTCGGTGCAGGTGCGCAACGCCGGCACCATCGGCGGCAACATCGCCAACGGCTCGCCGATCGGCGACAGCCCGCCGCCGCTGATCGCGCTGGGCGCCGCGCTGGTCCTGCGCCGCGGCGGCGAGACGCGGCGGATGCCGCTGGAAGATTTCTTCCTCGCTTACGGCAAGCAGGATCGCCGGCCTGGCGAGTTCGTCGAGACGGTCATCGTTCCCAAGCTTAGACCCGGCTGCGATTTCCGCGTCTACAAGATCTCCAAGCGTTTCGACCAGGACATCTCGGCCGTGTGCGGCGCCTTCCTGATCCGCCGCGATGGCGAGACGGTGCGCGAGGCGCGGATTTGCTATGGCGGCATGGCGGGCACGCCCAAACGCGCCGCCGCCGCCGAAGCGGCGCTGACCGGCAGGCCGTTCACGGAAAGCGCAATCCGCACCGCGATGCAGGCGCTGGAGCAGGACTTCACGCCGCTCAGCGACATGCGCGCCTCGGCGGCGTACCGCATGACGGCGGCGAAGAATCTCTTGCTCAAGGCCTATCTCGAAATCACCGGCGCCAAGGCGACGCGCGTGCTCGAGGCGGCCCATGGGTGAGCGCGGAGACAGCGGGCGCACCGGCACGTCGCGGCATCACGACAGCGCCGCCAAGCACGTCGCCGGCAGCGCGATCTACATCGACGACATGCCGGAGCCGCCGGGCCTGGTGCACCTGGCGCTCGGACTGAGCGCGCGCGCACACGCCAAGGTGCTGGGCATGGACCTGTCGGCGGTCCGCGGCGCGCCGGGCGTCGTTGCCGTGTTCGCGGCGCGTGACATTCCGGGCAAGAACGACGTCGGCCCGGTGGTCCATGACGATCCGATCTTCGCCGACGGCCTGGTGCAATATGCCGGCCAATCGCTGTTCGCGGTCGCCGCCACCACGGTGGAGCAGGCGCGCGCTGCTGCGCGGCTCGCCAAGGTGGACTACGAAGACCTGCCCGCCGCGCTCGACATCGCCGCGGCCCGCGCCGCCGGCCTCGAACTCGAAAAGCCACAGCGCATGGCGCGGGGCGACAGCGCCGCGGCGCTCGCCGGCGCGAAACACCGTGCCAAGGGTCGCCTCGCGATCGGCGGCCAGGATCATTTCTATCTCGAAGGCCAGGTTGCCATCGCGGTGCCGCAGGAGGATCGCGACGTCGTCGTCTATTCCTCGACCCAGCACCCTTCCGAAGTGCAGCACCTGATCGCTTCGATGCTGGGCGTGGCGAGCAATGCGGTGACGGTGGAGGTCCGCCGCATGGGCGGCGCCTTCGGCGGCAAGGAAACCCAGGCGGCGCTGCCGGCAGCGGTCGCGGCGCTGGCGGCGGCGAAACTCCGGCGCCCGGCCAAAATATGTCTCGACCGCGACGACGATATGGTGCTGACCGGCAAGCGCCACGATTTCGAGATCGCCTACGACGTCGGCTTCGACGACGAGGGGCGTATCGAAGGCATCGAATTCGAGCTGGCGTCGCGTTGCGGCTATTCGGCCGATCTGTCGCTGGCGATCAACGACCGCGCGATGTTCCATTCCGACAATGCCTACTACCTGCCGAACGTCAGCATCGTCTCGCACCGCTACCGCACCCACACCGTGTCCAACACCGCGTTCCGCGGCTTCGGCGGGCCGCAGGGCATGATGGGGATCGAACGCGCGATGGAGGCGATCGCGCGGGCGCTCGGCAAGGACCCGCTCGATATCCGCAAGATCAATCTCTATGGCGCCGCCCCGCGCAACGTCACGCCCTATCGCCAGACCGTCGAAGACAATATCGCGCCCGACATCGTCGCGGCGCTGGAGAAGAAGGCCGACTACCGTGCCCGCCGCGCGGCGGTGGGGAAATTCAATGCCGCGAACACCGTGCTCAAGCGCGGTTTGGCGCTGACGCCGGTCAAGTTCGGCATCTCGTTCACCACCACGCATCTCAACCAGGCCGGGGCGCTGGTGCACGTCTATGCCGATGGCAGCGTGCATCTCAATCACGGCGGCACCGAGATGGGGCAGGGCCTCTACACCAAGGTCGCCCAGGTCGTCGCCGAGGAATTCGCCATCGATCTCGACTCTGTGAAGATCACCGCGACGACCACCGGCAAGGTGCCCAACACCTCGGCGACGGCGGCTTCGGCCGGCGCGGACTTGAACGGCATGGCGGCGCAAGCCGCGGCGCGCACGATCAAGGAGCGGCTGGCCGCTCTCGCCGCCGCCGAATTCAAATGTCAACTGGACGAGGTAGTGTTCCAGGACAATCACGTCATGGGCGGCGCGCATCGCCTGCGCTTCGCCGAGCTGGTGCGCGCCGCCTATATGGCGCGGGTCTCGCTGTCTTCGACCGGTTTCTACAAGACGCCGAAGATCCACTACGACCGCTCGACTCACACCGGGCGGCCATTCTTTTACTTCGCTTACGGCGCCGCGGTTTCCGAGGTCGTGATCGATACGCTGACCGGCGAGAACCGGACCGTGCGCGTCGATCTGATCCACGATGTCGGACGCTCGCTCAATCCGGCGATTGATCTGGGCCAGATCGAAGGTGGGTTCGTGCAAGGCATGGGCTGGCTGACGACCGAAGAACTGGTGTTCGACGACAAGGGGCAGCTCAAGACGCATGCGCCCTCGACCTACAAGATACCGGCGTGCAGCGACCGGCCCCCCGTCTTCAACATGGATCTGTGGCCGGCGGCGAACCGCGAGGAGACGGTGCACCGCTCCAAGGCGGTCGGCGAGCCGCCGCTGATGCTGGCGATTTCGGTGTTCGCGGCGCTGAGTGACGCGGTCGCGAGCGTCGCCGACTATAAGATATTGCCCGATCTCGACGCGCCGGCGACGCCCGAGCGCATCCTGATGGCGGTCGAGAAACTCCGGGGCGCGGCATGAGCGCGTGGTGGAGCAAGGCGCTCGAAATCGCAGCGCGCGGCGA
>CAYXMO010000190.1:3818-6308 GCA_964465935.1 uncultured Rhizobium sp. | reverse complement strand
TAGGAGACATATTCGAGCGGAATACCGTTGGCGACGATCTGCGGCATGGCGGGCGGTTCCCTGATGGTTGCGGCAATTCGAACCGGACCCGGCGCGCCCGTCAAGCGCTTGCGCTATAGAGCAGGCCCTAAGAACCGGAGAGCCCCTATGCGATGGACAGCCGTTGCCGCAGCGTCCCTGGCCTGCGTTCTGAGTGCGCCCGCCGCCGGTGGCGCCTTCGACGCGACGTTCGGAAAGACCGCCTGCTACGCCCGCCTCTATGACGCCGCGCATCTGGCGCGCCATCCGCGCCAGACGGTGGCGAAGATCGCGCTGAGCTATGCGCCGGCGAACGCCGATGGCGTGCGGGGCACTGCGGCGCGCTTCGAGCTCGGCTTCGGCTTCCAGCTCAAGGGTGGCGCCGGCTGGTATGACGGCAACGCGATCTGCGCCGCCAAGGGCGCCGGGTTCGACTGTTCGCTGGAAGCCGATGGCGGCTTGTTCCGGCTGACGCCGAAGGAAGGCGGCCTTCGGCTCGACGTCGTCAATCGCGGCGGCAGCGACGCCGGCGGCAACCAGATCAACCTGGAAGGCGACGATTTCGGCGGCTTCGGCAGGCCCGGCGGCGACGATCTCACCTTCGACCTGAAGCCGGCACAAGGCGCGGCGTGCAACACCGGCGAGGGATACTGAGATGCGCGAATTGTTCGTGATCTTCGCCACCGTCTTCCTCGCCGAGCTCGGCGACAAGACCCAGCTCGCGACGCTGCTGTTCGCCAGCGACGCCAGAGCATCGGCGTCGCCGCTCGGCGTGTTCCTGGCCGCTGCCGGGGCGCTGGTGCTGTCGACCGCGATCGCGGTGGCGCTGGGCACGCTGGCCGAGCGCTATCTGACCATGATCCCCTTGAAGCTGATCGCCGGCTTCGGCTTCATCGCCATCGGGGTGTGGACGGTGGTCTCGCAGTATCGCGGGGCATGAGAGGCTGGGCGCGGCGGCAATCCGATCGTCAGTGCGTCGGCCGCCGCGCCGCCGTCACGACTTCAGCGACCGCGTCGACGACGGCTCCGGGCCGATCGAGTTGTATGTAGTGGTTTGCCCCCGAAACGACGCGATTGACGCCGATGGTGGAGAGCTTGGCCACACCGTCGTGCAATTTGTTCCAGACGATCCACTCCGCTTCCGCCTGATCCGGCGGAAAATTCGTCGAGCGTTCGCCGCGCGTCAGGACGACGAGCGGCAGGGAGCCGAAGTCGCGCCGTTCCGCCACGACTTCAGCAGAGTCGGCGGTCAGAAACGAATCCACCTCCGAGCTGAACGTGCGGATCGACGCCGCGCCATGTGCCGCGACCCAAGCCGCCGACAAATCCGGCGGAAAGTCCGGTGGCGGGGGCCGCGCACAGTCTTTGAGGATGTCGGCCGTGGGGTTGGGCGTGCCGCAACGCCGCGCGAAGGCGATCGATTTCCTGTCGCTGTCCGCGCCCGCCGGTGCCGCCGCTTCCATGACGGGCAGCTGGTTCTCGACCGAGGGATCGACCAGCACGATGCCGGCAACATCGTCCGGATGCCGGCCGGCGAACAGGCGGACATTGTATCCACCCATCGAATGGCCGACCAGAACATAGGGGCCGCGAAGCTCCGCCGCCTTCAGCAGGGCCTCGAAATCCGCGACTTCCGCCTTGGTGTCGCGCGGCAGCGGCCCCGGCGAACTCTTGCCCAATCCGGCGCGGTCGTAGGCACAGACGCGCGTCTGCTTGGCGATATCGTCCTGCACCGACCGCCAGTCATAGGCATCGCCGCCGATGCCGGATTCGAGCATCACCGTGGGCGATCCCGTGCCGATGCAATAGAGATTGAGCTTGCGGCCGTCCGGCAACGCAACCAGGCGGCTGTCGCGCTGATAGGCGGCGTACCAGGATGCTTGTGGCGACAGCGGTTCCGCCGCTACCGCGCCGGCGGCGAACAGCAGCGAAACGGCCGCTGCGAGGACCCGTGGCCGTGGCGTTGCCGGCATATCTCGCTTCGAAAAGAGAGCGGGAAACGATAGCATGCGGCGCGCACGGACCGGATCACATCGGCGTTACGCGCCGCCGCCAACCTATTTGTAGATCATGCTGATCGTCTCAGCGACGCAGGCGGGGCGCTGCTGGCCTTCGATCTCGATCGTCACTTCGTTGGTCATCTGCAGGCCGCCGCCGCGCGGCTCGACGCCGAGCAGCTTCTGCCGCGCCCGCACCTTTGAGCCCACCGGCACCATGTTGGTGAAGCGCACCTTGTTGGAGCCGTAATTGATGCCGCGCGTCACCCCTTCGATGCGCAGCATGCCGCCGGTGAGGCCCGGGATCAGCGACAGCGTGAGATAGCCGTGCGCGATGGTCTTGCCGCCGGGCATCATCTGCTTGGCCATCTCGACGTTGACGTGGATCCATTGATGGTCGCCGGTGGCGTCGGCGAATTTGTTGATGCGGTCCTGGTCGATCTCGAGCCAGTCGGAGACGCCGATCTCCTGGCCG
>CAYXMO010000190.1:0-3718 GCA_964465935.1 uncultured Rhizobium sp. | reverse complement strand
TCGGCCAGGTATTTCACGGTGCGGTAGAGATAGTCGCGGTTGGTGCCCAGAAGGCCGGACGCCGAAGCGACGCGGCGCGCCGCCTCGTCCTCGGCCAGCACGCCCTCATAGCGCGGATGGTAGCGGTTGATGACGAAGGTCAGGACGCGGGTGCGGCGCTTCTCGGCGTTCGCGCCTTCGATGTCGGCATTGACCCAGCGCGGCTCGTAGGCGCCCGACAGCATCTCGCGCATCCACAGGATGGAGAGCTCGCTCTCGACCGCGTCGGCGGCGATGCGGTGGGCGACGCCGGTGCAGGAGCCGCCGCGGTCGATGCCCAGCATCAGGCCCGGCTTGTCCGGCGCGCCGCGCCCGGCGTGCAGGGTGAGGCAGAACATGCGGTGATAGCCGCGGACATGGGCCTTCCTGCTCTCGACCACGTTGATCGCCGGGTTCCACATCAAGGAGCCATAGCCGAACACCCACGCGTCGGCGCCGGCGGGGACGCTTTCGCGGATCATCTTGAGCGAGGCGCGGCGCGCCTCCTCCGACATCAGCGGCACGCCGCCGCGCGCCATCGCGGCATCGGCGATGCGGCGCACGCGCTCGGGCGTGAAATCCTCGCGCCGCAGGTCGCGGCCCAAGGGTTGGACAGGCTGAGAGGGTTCTTCGGACTTCAGGACTTCGTCAGACATCTATTTTTTCAGACAATGCGCGACTCGCGTTTTCCCCAGTAACGGTCCCGGATCAACCTCTTGTAGAGCTTGCCGGTCGGATGACGCGGCAGCTCCGGGTCGAAATCGACCGTGCGGGGACACTTTATCGGTGAAAGCCGCTCGCGGCAAAACGCGATCAGCTCGGCGGCGAACTCTGGGGTCGCGTCCTTCCAGTCCAGCGGCTGGACCACGGCCTTCACTTCCTCGCCGAAATCCTCGTTGGGAACTCCGATGACGGCAACGTCAGCCACCTTGGGATGCGTAATCAGGAGGTTCTCGGCCTCTTGCGGGTAGATGTTCACGCCGCCCGAGATGATCATGAAGGCCTTGCGGTCGGTCAGGTAGAGATAGCCGTCGGCGTCCAGCTTGCCGACATCGCCCAGGGTCGACCATTCGGGATGCTGGGGGTGGCGCGACTCCGCCGTCTTCTTGGGGTCGTTGTGATAGGTGAATTGTGCAGCGCTGGCGAAGTAGATTGTCCCCTCCTCGCCGACCGGCACTTCGTTGCCGTCCTCGCCGCAGATATGGACCGGCGAAAGCAGCGACTTGCCGACGGTGCCGGGATGGGCGAGCCAGTCGGCGGAGTTGACGTAGCACATGCCGTTGCCTTCGGTGCCGGCATAGTATTCGTGCAGCACCGGACCCCACCAGTCGATCATCTTGCGCTTGACGTCGATCGGGATGGGAGCGGCGGCGTGGATCGCCGATTTCATCGACGTCACGTCGTATTTGAGGCGCTGCGCCTCCGGCATCTTCAGCATACGGACGAACATGGTCGGCACCCATTGGCTGGCCGAGCATTTGTATGTCTCGATCGCGGCGAGCGACGCCTCGGCGTCGAAATGCTCCATCACCACCACGGTGCAGCCCAGGCGCTGGACCGTCATCGAATAGTGCAAGGGCGCGGCGTGGTAGAGCGGCGCCGGCGACAGGTAGATCGATTCCGGATTGATGCCGTAGAGCATGGTGACGAGGCCGAGCAGCGGCGCCGGCGAGTCGATGGGCAGGCCGGAGAGCTGCTGGCGCACGCCCTTGGGCCGCCCGGTGGTGCCCGACGAGTAGAGCATCGCGGCGCCCTGGGTCTGGTCGGGAATAGGCGCCGACGGCATCTTCGCGGTCTCGTCTTCATAGGACGCATAGCCGGGGATCGTACCGCCGACCATCAAGAGCTTGACGCCCGGGATCAGCGGCGCGACTTCGGCCGCGACCTTGCTGAGCGTGTAGCCGGTGACGAAGGCCTTGGCATTGGCGTCCTTGACGATGTACTCGACCTCGCCGGCGGTGAGGCGCGAGGAGATCGCGGTGAAATAGAGCCCGCTGCGCTGCGCCGCCCAGCAGATCTCCAGGAAGCGGATGTTGTTTTCCATGAAGATGCAGATGCCGTCGCCGACTTTGAGACCGAGCGACCGGAACAGCTGCGCAGCGCGGTTGGAGCGCGCGTCGAGCTCGGCGAAGCTGACGCTCTCGCCGGTCGACGCCATGATGATGGCCGGCTTGTCGGGCAGGCTTTGGGCAATGATGGACGGATGCATACGCGTTCTTCCCGGTCGTTTCTTTAGATATCGTTGGCGAAATTTGTACGGCGCGGGCGCCAACCCGTCAAAGCGCGTCCGGTTGACAGACGCCGGAGCGTCCCGCCACATCCGATGGATGGCCGAACCTCTGCGCAAGAAAATGGCGTTGCCCGATGGCGACGTTTCGTATCTGGAGTGGGAGGCCGAGGCGCCTTCGCTGCATTTCACACACGCCACGGGGTTCAACGCGCAAACCTATCGCGCCTTGTTGACGCCGCTGCAGGGCCGCTTTCGCGTCACCGCCGCCGACATGCGCGGCCACGGCTTCTCCACCCTGCCCGCCCATCCCGGACCGCAGGCGCGCTGGACGAGCTTCGCCGGTGACCTGGCGCCGATCGTGGACGCCGTCGCCAAGGGGCCGGCCGTGCTCGCCGGCCATTCGATGGGCGCGATCGTCAGCATGATGGTGGCAGGGACCTATCCCGAGCGGGTGCGCGGCCTGGTGCTGGTCGAGCCGGTGCTGGTGCCGCGCTATTCGCGCCAGATCATGCGCCTGATGGCCTATCTGGGACGCAAGCCGCCGCCCAATCTCGCGCAGATGGCAGCCAAGCGGCGCGCGATCTTCCCGTCCTTCGAGATGGCGCTGGCGTCCTATCGCGGCCGCGGCGCGTTCAAGAGCTGGCCGGACGAGACGGTGGCGGATTATCTGCGCGGCGGGCTGCTGCCGACCGGCAATGGCAGCGAGATGCGGCTGGCCTGCGAGCCCTTGTGGGAGTCGGCGATCTTCCAGAACGCACCGCCCGGGATCGCGCGATTGGCATCGCTGGTGCGCTGTCCCTTGACGCTGATCTATTGCGGCACCGGCACGGCGAAGGAGCGCGAGGTGCAGATCGTCGCCCGCCGCCACGGCCATGCGCGGCTGGTGCAGGTGCCGCAGACGACGCATTTCCTGCCGATGGAGCGGCCCGACATCGTGCAGGACGAGATGGAGCGGATGATGAGGTCTGTTTGACAAAAATAACGGTGTCATGGCCCGCGAATGCGGGCCACTCAGTTGAAGCTTGTGATGGTGTCGAAGGACTTGGCCGAGGCCAAGTTCTGTTAGATTGGATGCAGCATCACCTGGATGGCCCGCACTCCGGCGGGCCATGACACAGAGTTTTTTAGCTGGAAAAATGCGCGTCCAGCCGCGCCAGGATCTCGTCCGTCGAGAAGCCCAGCGCCTCCAGCCGGCCCGAGCGGGCCAGCAGCGCCAGGCCGGCGACGGTGGCCGCCACCAGCACCACGTCGCATTGACCTTCGCGGTTCGAAACCGGATTGCCGGAAGCCTCGGACAACACTTTCAGCGCCGCGATCATGCGCCCGTTGAACAGCCGCTCGGCTTCGCCGGCACCGGCCTGCGCCGGCATCGCGGCGAGCGCGGCGGCGAGCGACTCGGTCTCGCGCAGGGTCGCGAGCGCCGTCGCGGCGGCGGCGGCCAAACGTCCCTGTCCGGCATGATGCGACGCC
>CAYXMO010000189.1:0-6318 GCA_964465935.1 uncultured Rhizobium sp. | reverse complement strand
CCGTGCGCCTTCAATCGCGTCACCGCCGCCGACACCGAATTGCCGGTCGCCAGCATCGGGTCCATCACGATCACCAGGCGGTCTGCGATGTCATGCGGCGCCTTGAAGTAGTATTCGACCGATTGCAGCGTTTTAGGATCCCGGTAGAGCCCGATATGGGCGACGCGGGCCGACGGCACCAGGTTCAGCATGCCTTCGAGGAACCCGGTTCCGGCGCGCAGGATCGGCGCGAAGACCAGCTTCTTGCCGGCGATGTGCGGCGCCTTCATCGGCGAGATCGGGGTCTCGATGTCGATGTACTCGATCGGCAGGTCGCGCGTGATCTCGTAGCAGATCAGCATGCCGATCTCGTTGAGCAGCTCGCGGAAGTTCTTGGTGCTGCGGCTCTTGTCCCGCATCAGGGTCAGCTTGTGCTGGATCAGCGGGTGATCGACGACGGTTACGTTCTTCATGCCCCACCCCCACCGGTCCATTCCGGGTCCGACCCCCCGGCTGGCCGTTCCCTAGCACCGTGCGCCCTTGAAATCCTATGGCGTTCAAGGGCCTAAAGGGCTTAACTGTGGATAAGTACGCACCCCGCTTCGGGGCAGGAGCCGACCGTCCATGGGCCTTCGCCCACATGTATCCCAGGGCCAGGGACTGACCCCCGGCCAGATCGAAGAAAATTTCGCGGACCTGACGCCGACCCTGAACGGCACCCAGGCCCATGTCGAGGCGGCGCGCTGCCTCTATTGCTACGATGCGCCCTGCATCAAGGCCTGCCCGACCGCGATCGACATCCCGACCTTCATCCACCAGATCAGGACCGACAACCTGAAGGGCTCGGCCCACACCATCCTGTCGGCCAACATCATGGGCGGCACCTGTGGCCGCGCCTGTCCGACCGAGGTGTTGTGCGAGGAAGCCTGCGTCCTCAACGCCCGCGGCGAGGAGCCGGTCCGGATCGGCGCGCTGCAGCGCCATGCCGTCGAGGACCTGATGGGCAAAGGCGGCGCGCATCCCTTCGCGCGAGCCCCACGCAGTGGCAAGACGCTGGCCGTGGTCGGCGCCGGGCCGGCCGGCCTCTCTTTCGCCCATCGCGCCGCGATGCTGGGGCACGACGTCGTCGTCTACGAAGCCAAGGCGAAGCCGGGCGGGCTCAACGAATACGGCCTCGCCGCCTACAAGATGGCGAACGACTTTGCGCGCCGCGAAGTCGATTTCCTGCTCGGCATCGGCGGCATTCGCATCGAATACGGCAAGGCGCTGGGCAGGGACGTGACGCTCAAGCAATTGCGCGATGGCCACGCCGGGGTGTTCATCGGTGCCGGCATTACCGCGACGAACGATCTGGGCATCCCCGGCGAAGCGCTAAGCGGCGTGCGCGACGCGCTGGGTTTCATCGAAGACTTGCGGCAGGCCAAGGACAAATCGGCGATCAAGGTCGGCAAGAACGTGGTCGTGATCGGCGGCGGCAACACCGCCATCGACGCGGCGGTGCAGGCCAAGCGGCTGGGCGCCGAAAACGTCACGCTCGTCTATCGCCGCGGCGAACAGTCGATGACGGCGACGGAGTGGGAGCGCGACCTGGCACGCACCAACGAGGTGGTGATCCGGACCTGGGCTCTGCCGGTGCGGTTCGAAGGAACGGGGACCGTTAGTGCCGTCGTGTTCGAGCGCAGCGCCATCCAGAACGGCAAGCTGGGCGGCACCGGCGAGACGTTCGCGCTTCCAGCCGACATGGTCCTGAAAGCCATCGGACAGAAGCTCGACGACCGGGCCTTCCGCGATCTCAAGCTGCAGCGCGGCAAGATCGCGGTGGACGATCGTTTCCAGACTTCGCTGCCCGGCGTCTATGCCGGTGGCGACTGCATCGTGTCGGGCGAAGACCTGACCGTGCAATCGGTGGAGGACGGCAAGCGCGCGGCCATCGCCGCAGACAAGTATGTGAGAGGCGCCTGATGGCAGACCTTCATTGCGTCATCGGCGGCGTCGAGAGCCCGAACCCGTTCTGGCTCGCCAGCGCGCCGCCGACCGACAAATACATCAACGTCAAACGCGCCTTCGACGCCGGCTGGGGCGGCGCGGTGTGGAAGACGCTGGGCAACGATCCGCCGGTGGTCAACGCCACCAGCCGCTATGGCGTGCACCGCGACCAGGCGCGCGGCATCGTCGGCATCAACAACATCGAGCTGATCTCCGACCGCCCGCTGGACCAGAATTTGCGCGAGATCGAGCAGCTGCGCCGCGAATACCCCGACCGTGTCATCATCGGCTCGCTGATGGCGCCGATCGAGGAAGACGCCTGGAAAGGTCTCGCCGAGAAAATCCTGAACACCGGCGTGCAAGGCCTCGAACTCAATCTCGGCTGCCCGCACGGCATGTGCGAGCGCGGCATGGGCAGCGCCGTCGGCCAGGTGCCCGAGATGGTCGAGCAGACGACGCGCTGGGTCAAATCCGTCGCTGGCTCCATCCCCGTCTTCACCAAGCTGACGCCCAACATCACCGATATCGTGGTGCCGGCGGAAGCGGCGCTCAAAGGCGGCGCCGACGGCGTGGCGTTGATCAACACCGTCAACTCCATCGTCTCGGTCGATCTCGACGCGATGAGCCCGCGCCCCATCGTCGACGGCAAGGGCACCCATGGCGGCTATTGCGGCACCGCGGTGAAGCCCATCGCGCTCAACATGGTGCAGGCGATCGGCCGCGACCCCGAGACCGCGCCGCTGGCGATCTCGGCCATCGGCGGCATCACGACCTGGCGCGACGCCGCGGAGTTCATCGCGCTGGGCGCCCAGGGCGTGCAGGTCTGCACCGCCGCGATGCTCTACGGCTTCCGCATCGTCGACGACATGATCGCGGGGCTGGCGAACTTCATGGAGGAGCGGCAATACCGCTCCATCGCCGATTTCCGTGGGCGCGCGCTGCGCAACACCGTCGATTGGAACGACCTCAACCTCAATTTCGACCTCAAGGCGTTCATCCATCAGGACAAGTGCATCGAGTGCGGCCGCTGCCACATCGCCTGCGAGGACGGCGCACATCAGGCGATCCGCATCGGCGCCGGCGCGCCCGGCCACCGCACCTTCACCGTGATCGACGATGAATGCGTCGGCTGCAATCTGTGCCTGCATGTCTGCCCGGTGGAGAGCTGCATCGAGATGAAGCCGGTCGCCAACGGCCTGGCGCCGGTCGCCTGGCCGAACCATCCGCTGAACCCGCTCCGAGGCTGACATGGATCGCGAACCGCTGAAGAACAGTCTCGACGCCTATTGGATGCCGTTCACGGCGCAGCGCCAGTTCAAAGCCAATCCGCGCCTGTTCGTGTCCGCCGAGGGTATGTACTTCAAGACCAGCGACGGCCGCGACGTCATGGACGGCGTCTCGGCGATGTGGTGCTCCAACGCCGGCCATGGCCGCGCCCGCATCACCGAGGCGATCCGCAAACAGGCGGCGGAGATGGATTACTCGCCGGCCTTCCAGATCGGCCACCCCAAGGCGTTCGAGCTCGCGAACCGTTTGGTCGCGCTGATGCCGGGCAATCTCAAGCACGTGTTCTACACCAACTCCGGCTCGGAATCGGTCGAGACCGCGCTCAAGATGGCCATCGCCTATCACCGCGTGAAGGGCGACGGCAGCCGCGTGCGCCTGATCGGGCGCGAGAAGGGCTATCACGGCGTCAATTTCGGCGGCATGTCGGTCGGCGGCATGGTCGCCAACCGCAAGATGTTCGGCACCCTGGTCGCCGGCGTCGATCATATCCGCCACACCCATGGCGATCCGCGCAACGTCTTCAGCAAGGGCGAACCGGAGCACGGCGCCGAACTCGCCGACGATCTCGAGCGCCTCTGCCAGCTGCACGATCCCTCCACCATCGCGGCGGTGATCGTCGAGCCGGTGCAGGGCTCGGGCGGCGTGATCGTGCCGCCGAAAGGCTATCTCAAGCGCCTGCGCGAAATCTGCGACAAGCATGGCATCCTGCTCATTTTCGACGAGGTCATCACCGGTTTCGGCCGCCTCGGCACGCCGTTCGCAGCCCAGTATTTCGGTGTCGAGCCCGATCTCGTCACCGCCGCCAAGGGCATCACCAACGGCGTGATCCCGATGGGCGCGGTGTTCGCGCAGAAGAAGATCTACGACGCCTTCATGCAGGGCCCGCCTAACGCCATCGAGTTCTTCCACGGCTACACCTATTCGGGAAATCCGATGGCCTGCGCCGCGGCGCTGGGCACGCTGGACACCTACGAGGAGGAAGGCCTGCTGACGCGCGCCGCCTCCATCGCCAAATACTGGGAAGACGGCCTGCATTCGCTGCGCGGCCATCCCAACGTCATCGACATCCGCAATCTCGGCTTCGTCGGCGCGGTGGAACTGGCGGCCGGCCCCGGCGGGCCGACGCAGCGCGGCTTCGCGGTGTATCTGAAGCTCTACGAAGCGGGCCTGCTCTGCCGCACCACCGGCGACACGATTGCTTTTGCTCCGCCCTTGATCGCGGAGCACAAGCACATCGACTTCCTTGTCGACACGCTCGGCAAGGTCATCAAATCCATCGACTGAGGGGACACGGCATGGCGACGCTGCGCGGCGGACTGATTCAAGTTGGACTGAAAGGCTCGACGAGCTCGGATCCCGAAACGATCCGCAAGGCGATGATCGACGCCCATATCCCGCTGATCGACGAGGCGGGCAAGCAGGGCGTGCAGGTGCTGTGCTTCCAGGAAGTCTTCACCCAGCCCTATTTCTGCCCGAGCCAGGACGCCAAGTGGTACAAGGCGGCGGAAGACATCCCGGACGGCCCGACCACGCGGCTGATGCAGGACTACGCCAAGAAGCACAAGATGGTCATCGTGGTCCCGATCTACGAGGCGACCAACGTCTCGGGCGTCTACTACAATACCGCCGCGGTGATCGACGCCGACGGCTCCTATTTGGGCAAATACCGCAAGACCCACATCCCGCAGGTCGCCGGCTTCTGGGAGAAGTTCTTCTTCAAGCCCGGCGCCAGCAACTGGCCGGTGTTCAAGACGAAATACGTCAAGCTCGGCGTCTATATCTGCTACGACCGCCACTTCCCCGAAGGCTGGCGCTGCCTGGCGCTGAACGGCGCCGAATACATCGTCAATCCGTCGGCGACGGTGGCCGGGCTTTCCGAATATTTGTGGAAGCTGGAACAGCCGGCGAGCGCGGCGGCGAACGGCTGCTGGATCGGCGCCATCAACCGCGTCGGCACCGAAGCGCCGTGGAACATCGGCGAGTTCTACGGCCAGAGCTACTTCGTCAATCCGCGCGGCCAGATCGAGAAGATCGCCAGCCGCGACAAGGACGAGTTGATCGTGCACGACATGAACATGGACATGATCCGCGAGGTCCGCGACACATGGCAATTCTTCCGCGACCGCCGTCCGGACGTCTACGGCCCGCTGGTGTCGCAAGAGTAAGTCCGCCCTCCCCTTGAGGGAGGGCCGAAAAATTCGAGCGTAGCGAAGAATTTTTCGGGGAGGGGTCGGGCCTTGCGCGCAAAGCCGGACCCCTCCCCGAAATTTGCGAAGTGCAAATTTCGACCCTCCCTCAAGGGGAGGGTTGCATGGGGGCAAGCATGACCGAACTCACCAACATCGATCCCGGTCTCTACAACCACGACCTCGCGCCGGCGACGGCGTCGCAGCGGACCTGGACCTGGCGCTCCTATGCCGCGCTGTGGGTCGGCATGGTCGCCTGCATCCCGACCTACCTCCTGGCGAGCGGCCTGATCGCGTCGGGCCTCTCGCCGGTGCAGTCGATCCTGCTGGTGTTCTTCGGCAACGTCATCGTGCTCATCCCGATGCTGCTCACCGGCGCGATGGGGACGAAGTACGGCGTGCCCTTCCCCGTCCTGCTGCGCACCTCGTTCGGGCCGCGCGGCGCCCAGGCCGCGGCGCTGGCGCGCGCCTTCGTCGCCTGCGGCTGGTTCGGCATCAACACCTGGATCGGCGGCAGCGCGATCTACGGTCTGCTCAACATCCTGCTCGGCGGCGCGCTGGCGAGCACGCCCTTGCCGGTGCTCGGGATCAATATCGCGCAGTTCGCCTGCTTCCTCGCCTTCTGGGCGCTGCACATCTACTTCATCTCCAGGGGTACCGAGTCGATCCGCTGGCTGGAGACGTTGTCGGCGCCGTTCCTCGTCGTGATGGGCCTGGTCCTGCTCGGCTGGGCCTATGTCAACGCCCACGGCTTCGGCGAGATGCTGTCGGCGCCGTCGACCCTGGCGGACGACAAGTTCTGGCCGGTGGTCGCCGCCAGCCTGACCGCCATGGTCGGGTTCTGGGCGACGCTGGCGCTCAACATCTGCGACTTCACGCG
>CAYXMO010000188.1:0-6333 GCA_964465935.1 uncultured Rhizobium sp. | reverse complement strand
CGCCGGACGAGCCGAGCGTGCTGGGCGAAGCGCTGAACGAAGTCTTCGTGCCGCTCTTGAAGCAGCAATTCCCCGAGATCGTCGATTTCTGGCTGCCGCCCGAGGGCTGTTCCTATCGCATCGCGGTGGTGAGCATGAAGAAGGCCTATCCCGGCCACGCCAAGCGCGTGATGCTGGCGGTGTGGTCGTATTTGCGCCAGTTCATGTACACCAAATGGGTGATCGTGGTGGACGACGACATCGACGCGCGCGACTGGAAGGACGTGATGTGGGCGATCTCGACCCGCATGGACCCGGCGCGCGACGTCACCATCATCGAGCACACGCCGATCGACTATCTCGACTTCGCCTCGCCGCAGAGCGGCCTGGGTTCCAAGATCGGGCTGGACGCGACCAACAAATTGCCGCCGGAAACCGCGCGCGAATGGGGCCGCAAGATCGCGATGGACGAAGCGGTGGTGCGCGCGGTGACGGAGAAGTGGCGCAGCCTGGGCCTGCCGGGCGACGGCAAGCCGATCTGGCGCTGACGCCCCCCGGTTTTCGGGGATTGCCGGGCGCCGCCGCGCGGCGGCAAACTTGCCGCGTTCCTCGGGGGAGCGGACATGCGGATTGCAGTGGCGTTGGCGCTTGCGCTGGCCGGAGCGATGCCGGCCGCGGCACAGGATTGCACGCCCAGGCTTACCGCCTCGCTCGCCATGGGCGAGGTGGACGGCATTCTAACGATCCCCGCCGCGATCAATGGCCGGCCGACCCAGATGATGCTGTCGCCGAGCCTGGAACGTTCGTCGCTGTCCGTGAGCTTCGCGCGCGAAGCCGGGCTGGAAGAACTGCCGGTGCGCTCGGGCGCCATCCTGCTGGGTGGGCGGCAAGCGACGACCTATGCCAAGGTCGAAACCCTGACTCTGGGCGGCAACACCGGCCAGAACGTGTCGCTTCTGATCGCGCCGTTCGAAACCAACACCGCCGTCGCCGGCGCCCTCGGCATCGACGTGCTCGGCAATTTCGACGTCGACTTCGATTTCGCGGCGCGCAAGGTGAACCTCTTCGCGCCCAACCCTTGCGACGGCGCCGGCGTCTATTGGGAGGCGCAGCACGGCGAACTCGACCTCGACAAGCCGGGCAGCACGCGCATGACCTTGGACGGCGAGGAGGTGAATGTCGGCTTCGATACGATGGCGGGGCCGTCGACGCTGCAGGCCAATGTCGCCAAGACCCTGTTCCACATCGATCCGCGCACCGCCGATACCAGCCTGCCCGCGAACCCCACGGTTCACACCTTCGCCGGCCTCAGCCGGGGACCGTTCGCCGTCGCCCCGGTGGTGCTGCATCTCGCTGGCGACCCCGACGCGCCGGTTTGCGACGGCAAATGGCACACCAAGCTGTTCGACGGCATCCGCACCCGCTGCGCGGGGATGGGCGACGTCACGCTCGGGCGCGAGGACTTGAAAAAATTCCACCTCTATTTCGCATTCAAGAAGGCGAAATTGTACTTCACGCCGGCGCCCTGACATCGCCGCCAAGTTGCCGCCGGAAACCCAAGGCGGGGCGGTAACGCAAAAGTGGTCGCGCCGTCCCGATGACGCAAAACCGGTCCGGACGCTATAGTATCGGGCAAAAAGCAACCAAGGGGACTTGCGATGAGGATCGGATTGATCGTGCTTGCCGCCGCCGCGGCGCTGGCGGCCGGGCCGGCCTGGGCGGATTGCGCGCCGCTGACCATCGAGACGACGGTCGCGCTGGCCGACAACGCCAACGGCCTCGCGGTCGTGCCCGCAACCTTGGGCAGCGAGCAGCGGGCGATGGCGATCGACACCGGCACCGCGGTCAGCGAGCTGTCGCAGCAGGCGGTCGGCGAGCTGCACCTGCCCATCACGACCAACCAGTTCGCGATCAACGGCCCCAAGGAGAAATGGGCCGGCGTGTCGCCGTTCGCGCTTGGCGGCATCTCGACCAGGACGCTGAGCTTCCGCATCGCGCTGGACGGGCGCGGCGCCGACGGCGCCATCGCCGCCGACCTGCTGCACCTTTACGACGTCGATTTCGATTTCGGCGGCGACAAGCTCAACCTGATCTCGCCCAATCATTGCGACGGCAAGGTGGTCTATTGGCCGGCGACCGGCGTCGCGGTGGTGGCGGCCGGCGTCCAGCCCGACGGGCGCATCGTCGTGCCGGTGACGGTGAACGGCCACATGGTCAAGGCCCTGCTCAGCACCGGCTCGGCCACGAGCAGCGTGACCGACAAGGCGGCGCGCGCCGAGCTGGGGATGACGGAAGCCTTCGCCGGCGACGTCAAGACCATCGACTCGCTGGGGCTGGAAGGCATCTCGCTGACCAACACCAAGATCGCGGTGGTGTCGCGCCTGACCGACGCGTCGAACCGCACCGTCGATCCGGCGCTCGGCGTCGGGATGATCCTGGGCATGGACATGCTGCGGCACTTCCACCTCTACGTCGCCTATAAGGAACAGAAGCTCTACGTCACGCCGAAATGAGGCGGCGGTTCGCCGCCGCGCTGGCGGCCTGCGCCGTCCTGCTCGCGCAACCGGCGCTGGGCGAGCCTTGCCGTCTGCCGCGCCTGGCCAAGGCGGACCTCGTCAGCGACAGCGACGGCACGCCGCTGCTGCCGGTCGGCGTCAACGGCGAGACGCAATTTTTCGAGCTGACCGGCGATCCGTGGAGCTTCGTCTTCGCGGCAGAAGCGGACCGCCTGGGCTTCGGCAGCCACCACCATGAGCGCGACGACGGGCTGTTCTTCGACGCCGACCCGGTCAAGACGCGGCGGACCGCCGAACTGACGATCGGCAAGGTGCGGTGGCGCGAATTCGAGTTCTACGCGCTCGCCAGGCCCCGGCCCGCCGGCAGCAAGGCGATCGGTTCGCTCGGGATGGACTTTCTTGAAAACGCGCGGCTGGACGTCGAGTTGAACCTCGCCGCCCAAGCGATCAATTTCATCCAGGCCGACGCCTGTCTGGCACCACCTTGGGCGCCGCAGGCACGCGCCTTGCCGCTGGGCCTGGCGAGCGATGCGCGGCTGCCGGTTTCGCTCGACGGCCACGCGCTGACCGGCGTCATCTTTCCGCGGCTCGCGGTGAGCCGGATCGACATCAGCGCCTTGACCGCCCGGTTCGCGCTGGCGCCGGGGAGCGCCGGGGTGCGGCTGCTCACGGAGCACGATCCGGACAGCGGCGGCCACCCGATCTTCGGCGTCACCTTCAAGGCATTGGAGATCGGCGATGCGGCGCTGCTGCGGCCGCCGCTCCAAGTCGTCGACATGCATGTCGACGGCGCTACCGCGGCCCTGCACCGGCGGCTCCAGGCGCTCAATCCCTATGGCTTCGCACCGAATGTTCCCGAACCGCGGCGCGACAACGTCATCTTTCTCGGCCGTGCCGAACTGAGCCGGCTGCGGATTTATTTCATGTTCCACGCCGGCAAGGCATTCGTCACCCCGATCCCGCAGGCGCCGGACACCGCGATATCGACGGCGCCGCTGCCCGATATGGCGCAGTAGCGCGATCCGCTTGACCCGGTGCGCAACTGCTCTACTTATGGAGCCGATATGCCGGGTGGTTTAAGGTCATGGACAATCCCTTTCTGATGCCGTTCCAGATGGTCGCGTTCTACGCGGCGATCAACGCGGCGCTGATGCTGATCCTGGGGATGCTGGTGGTGCGGGCGCGGGTCAAGACGCGCACCGAGATCGGCGACGGCGCCGGCGATCCGTCGATGATCGGGCCGCTCCGGGCGCATGCCAACAACACCGAATACGTGCCGATGGCGATCCTGCTGCTGCTGGTGATGTATTCGCTGGGCAGCAATGTGATCGTGATCCACGCCGTCGGCGGCACGCTGACCCTGGGCCGGCTGCTGCATGCCTTCGGGCTGTCGCGCAATGTCGGGACCTCGGCGTCGCGGCTGATCGGCATGATCCTGACCTGGCTCTCTTTCATCATCGCCATCCTGGTCATCCTGTGGCTGACCTTCGCGCCGGCGAGCTAGAGCGACATGGCACGTCCGAGCACACGCGACATCCTGGAAAGCGCGCTGAAGGGCGCCAAGGCCGCCGGCGCCGACGCCGCCGACGCGCTCCTGATCGAGAACGTCTCGGCCAGCGTGTCATACCGGCTGGGCAAGCTCGAAGACGTCGAGCGTGCGGAGTCGCACGATCTGGGCTTGCGGGTGTTCGTGGGCCAGAAGGTCGCGTTCATCTCCTCGACCGATTTCTCCAAAGACTCGCTGGCGCAGCTGCCGGGGCGCGCGGTGGCGATGGCGCGGATGGCGCCGGAGGACAAATTCGCCGGCCTGGCGCCGCGCGAAAGGCTGGCGGCGGCGTTTCCCGAGCTCGACATCGAGGATAAGGCGGAACCCTCCGCCGATACGCTGGTGGACTGGGCGTGCGACGTCGAAGGTGCGGCGATGGCGGTCGCGGGCGTGACCAATTCGGAAGGCGGCGGCGCCAGCTTCAGCCGCACCGCCGTGGCGCTCGCCACCAGCGCCGGCTTCTTCGGCGCCTATGCCGGCACGTCGAGCGGCATCGGCGTCGCGGTGGTGGCCGGCGAAGGCACCGCGATGGAGCGCGACTACGATCAGGCCAGTGCCCGCCATGTCGGCGACCTGGAAAGCGCGCAGGCGGTCGGCAAGACGGCCGGCGAGCGTGCGGTCAAGCGGCTCAATCCGCGCAAGGTCAAGAGCCAGGCGGTGCCGATCATCTACGATCCGCGGGTGTCGTCGAGCATCGTCGGGCATCTGGCGAGCGCGATCTCCGGCAGTTCGATCGCGCGCGGCGTGAGTTTCCTGAAAGACAGGATGGGCAAACAGGTCTTCGCGCCGGCGATCACCATCGTCGACGATCCGCACCGCCGGCGCGGCCTGCGCTCCAAGCCGTTCGACGGCGAAGGCGTCGCCAACCGGCGCTGGACGCTGATCGAAAACGGGGTCTTGAAGACCTGGCTGCTGGAGAGCGCCAGCGCGCGGCAGCTCGGACTTGAGACCACCGGCCATGCGGCGCGCGGCACCGGCGGGCCGCCCGCGCCGGCGCCGACCAATCTCTACATGGAAGCCGGCAGGCTGACGCCTCAGGCGCTGATCGCCGACATCAAGCAAGGTTTCTACGTCACCGAGCTGATCGGCATGGGCGTCAACGGCGTCACCGGCGACTACAGCCGCGGCGCCGCCGGCTTCTGGATCGAGAACGGCGCGATCGCCTATCCAGTGTCGGAGATCACCATCGCCGGCAACCTGAAGGACATGTTCCAGCACGTCACCGCCGCCGACGATCTAGAGTTCAAGCACGGCACCAACGCGCCGACCCTGCGCATCGAAGGCATGACCGTTGCCGGCGCGTGATCTTGCGCTCCTGGAAGAAGCCGTGCGCGAGGCCGGTGCCATCGCGCGGCGCCATTTCGGCGGCGGCTACAAGACGTGGGACAAGAGCAAGGGCAATCCGGTCACCGAGGCCGATCTCGAAGTCGACCGTTTCCTGCGCGACAAGCTGCGCGCGGCGCGGCCGGACTATGGCTGGCTGTCGGAGGAGACCGAGGACGACGCGGCGCGGCTCAACGCCAAGACCGTGTTCGTGGTCGATCCGATCGACGGCACCATCGGCTTCATCAAGGGCCGGCCGCATTTCACGATCTGCGCCGGGATCGTGCGGGACGGCGAGCCGATAGCCGGCGCGGTCTACAATCCGATAACCGAGGAATGCTTCACCGCGGCCAAGGGCGGCGGCGCGCGGCTGAACGGGGTGCCTATCCACCCCAGCGGCCGCGAAGACGTCGAGGGCTGCCGCATGCTGGGCGACCGCCAGATGCTGGCGCATCCGGCGTGGAACAACCCGCCCAACCGGCCCTGGCCACCGATGGAAATCGAAAGCCGCAGCTCCATCGCCTATCGCATCGTGCTGGTGGCCGCCGGCCAGTTCGACGCGATGCTGGCGCTGTCGTCCAAGCGCGACTGGGATCTGGCGGCGGCGCAGATCGTCGCGACCGAAGCCGGGGCGCTGGTCACGACCCACACGGGCGCGGCGATGCGCTATAATTGCGAGAGCACGCTGCACCCTTCGGTCGTCGCGGCCGGACCGAAGCTGCATGCGCGCCTGATGGAGCGCGTTTCCCACATCACTTTGCCGCGAGGATAGACGGGCCATGGCCGATCATACGCCCAAGCAATTGCTGCATCTGGTGTTCGGCGGCGAACTGACGGCGCCGCACAGCATGGAATTCAAGGACCTGAGCAAGCTCGACCTGGTCGGCATGTACCCAAATTATGCGCAGGCACTCAAAGCCTGGCGCGGCAAGGCGCAGGCGACGGTCGACAACGCGCAGATGCGCTATT
>CAYXMO010000187.1:0-6338 GCA_964465935.1 uncultured Rhizobium sp. | reverse complement strand
TCACCGCGCTCCTGCTCGCCGACCGCGGCCTGATCGACTTCGCCGCGCCGGTCGCCAAGTATTGGCCGCAGTTCGCCGCCAATGGAAAATCGCGCATCACCGTGGCGCAGATCATGAGCCACAGCTCCGGTCTCTCCGGCTGGAAGGAGCCCGTCAGCAAGCAAGACCTCTACGATTGGGAACGCGCCGTCGAACTGCTTGCCGCCCAGGCGCCGTTCTGGGAGCCGGGCACGGCGTCCGGCTATCACGCCGTCACCATGGGCTTCCTGGTTGGCGAGGTCGTGCGCCGCGTCACCGGCAAGTCGCTCGGCACCGTGTTCCGCGAGGAGATCGCGCAGCCGCTCGGCGCCGATTTCCACATCGGCCTGCCGGCCTCGGAAGACGGCCGCGTCGCCGAATTGATCCCGCCGCCGCCCGGCCAGGGCCTCGACGCCAATCTCGATGCCCTCAACGAGATTCAGCGCAACTGGATCGTCAATCCGCTGTTCACGGTCGAGGACTCCACCACCCGCGCCTGGCGCGCCGCCGAGCTCGGCGCCTCGAATGGGCAGGGCAACGCCCGCGCCATCGCGCTGGTGCATACCATCCTCGCCAATGGCGGCGTCGCGGGCGGCAAGCGCTTTATGTCGGAAGCCGGCTGCCGCAAGGCGCTCGAATTGCAGATCGAAGGCACCGACCTCATCCTGACGACGCCGCTGCGCATGGGTCTGGGCTTCGGCCTCGCCGGCGCGCTGATGCCGTTCCTCAACCAGAGCACGATGTTCTGGGGCGGCTATGGCGGCTCGATCGCGATCGTGGACATGCAGAACCGGATGTCGTTCGGCTACGCGATGAACAAGATGGCGGGCACCACCACCGGCGACATGCGCGCGCTCGGCCTCTTCATGGCGGCGCTGCAAGCGCTGGGCGCGATGTAGGGCGTTCTAAATTTCTCTCTCAACCGTCATTGCCCGGCTTGTCCGGGCAACCCAATTCTTTTTCCGTGAAACAAATTGGGTCGCCCGCATGAAGCGGGCGATGACGGTGTGGGAATGGTTCAGAACTCTAATAAGGTTGCCGCGGTTTCGTCTGGCCGCTCGCCAACTCCGCCACCGTCGCCAGCGCCTCGTCCGCGACATAGCCGTTGGTCAGCCTTTCCTGGCCGAAGGTAGACATCGGTCCATGGCCCGGCACGAAATGCATGTCGTGGCCCAGCGGCCACAGCCGCTGGGTGATGGAATCGATCAGCTGCTGGTGATTGCCGCGCGGAAAATCGGTGCGCCCGATCGAGCCGGCGAACAGCACGTCGCCGACAAACGCCACCTTCACGCCTTCGTGGAAGAACACGACATGTCCCGGCGTATGCCCCGGGCAGTGCCGCACCCCGAACACCGCCTCGCCGACGCTCACCGTGTCGCCGTCCTCCAGCCAGCGGTCCGGCGTGCAGTTTTCGGCGTCGCCAAAGCCCGGCCGCGCCGCGCCGCGCCCCAGCTCGTTCAGCAGGAAGGCGTCGTCCTTGTGCGGCCCCTCGATCTTCACCCCGAATTCGCGCGCCAGCTTGGCGGCGCCGCTGGCATGATCGAGATGGCCATGGGTCAGAAGGACCTTTTCCAGGGTCACGCCTTCGCTGGCCAGCGCCGCCTTCAGCCGGTTCAGGTCGCCGCCCGGATCGATGAACGCCCCCTTCCTGGTGCGGGTGCACCACACTAGGGAACAATTCTGCTGATAGGGCGTGACCGGCAGGATCGCGGCCTTGATCGGGGTCGTTTCCATGCCATCTCAGATAAAGACTGTCGGCGTCGCGGTCTACCGGTGGCAATGGCAGGGGGAGGGCCCTCCTTCGTGAATCTCGAAAACAATTACCGTGCTAACTGTCTGGCGGAGTTGTAATAATATTACGACCGTTTCACTAGGCGATGCGTAACCAAGGTGCAACAAAGCGTCCCGAAAAGTCGCGGAAATCCAAGTAAAATCACGGGGTTTGCTGGAAAGCGGCCCGGGCTTGGGCTAAGGTCTTGAGGACCGAAAGGTTAGAGTGGGAAGTACGTCGTCATGAAGGCCGAGTTCCGCCGCGCGATCTGCGCCGTTGCGGGAGCGCTTGCGTTCGCAAGCGCCGCGCACGCGGTCGCGCCTGCCGTGAACAGCTTCGCGCCGCTCGGCCCGCCGTCCACCCCCATCGATCATGCCGTCGACCTCAGCCAGACCTTCTCGCTTCCCGAAGCCTCCTACGGTCCGCCGGCACCGGCGGCGCGTCTCGGCGTCGCCAATGTCGCGAGCAGCATTTCCCTGATCACCGGCCTCGACCTGGAGCTCGGCTACAAGGTCGATCTCAGCGGCCGGCTGTCGGCGGTGGACGCCGGCGACGCGCACGCCTTCGACGGCCTGTTCCTCTCCGCTGCTTCGTCCGGCATCCCCTATGCCTCGCTGGCCAGCGGCGGCGATTTCCTCGGCGCCGCGGCGGCGCTGGCCGACGATCTGCATGTCGGCGTCGGCGTCGCCAATCTGGCGCCCGGCTTCTCGACCTACGCGCCCGACGCCTACACCGCGCTGGCGCGGGTCGGCGGCACGCCCGCGCCCTATGCGCCGCGCAGTGCCAATTCGCTGCTCGCCGGCGTCACCTGGGACATCGGCAAATGGGGCGAGCTCGGCCTCATCGGTTCGAACACCTCCGAACGCGACAGCATCCTGGGCACGCCGGCGCCCGGCGCCACCGCGAACACCAGCGCGCTCGGCGTCTCGGCCAAGGTGCATCTGGGCAATGGCTGGGTGACGACCGCGTCCTACAGCGAAGGCATCACCCAGCTCGACCTCAAGCCCGGCATCGTTCCGATTTCGCTCAGCGACGACGTGCGCACGCGCTCCTACGGCATCGCCATCGCCAAGAACGGGCTGTTCGGCGACGACGCGCTCGGCCTCGCGGTCTCGCGCCCGGCGCTCGGCACCGCCGGCGGCGAGTTCATCACCATGCCCGGCGCCACCGGCCGTCCCGCCTTCTTCACCCGCAACCACCTGCTCGAAGGCGCCGCCCCCGAGACCGATGTCGAGATCGGCTACGTCACCACCTTCCTCGACGGTTCGCTGGCGCTGCAGACCAACGCCTCGTTCCAGATGAACTACGCCGGCCAATACGGCGCCAACGCGGTCTCGCTGCTCAGCCGCGCCAGGATCAAGTTCTAAAGCGCGCCGGCCGGCGAAATTGCGCGAACACCGATGGATACTTGCCGCCTCTCGCGCGGTGTGAAACGCTGACGACCCAACTACGCGTTGCATCGAACGCGCGTATCCCAACCCCATCGAGCGCTCGATCGCTCGGCGTAGCGCGTCCCTGAGACTTCAATTCCTGAATGCGAGCTAGCAAGCCATGTGGAGGCTGTTCGAATTCGTGGTGTATGGCGCCGCAAGCTTGGCGGTGGGTTGGTTCTCGCCGCGAGTGTTTTTGCACGAAAAGTGGAATCTGCGAACCCGATGGCTGTTCACCGGCATCGTGACGCTGCTGATATTTCTGTTGCTCGGATATTTTCGTCTTGCCACGGGCGAAGATCTGGGAGATGCGGTGGCGGACCACATTCTGTGCCCCGTGTTCCCCCTGGCGCATTGTCCCGATCCGGCGGAGAAGCCGGACACAAACGGACGCGGACCGAATTCGGCTTTGCCGGAAGGTCTCGCCGACCGGCTGCAAGGCGTTGCCGTCCCGCCTTCAGCCGGGACCAGGCCGTTGTCTCCGCCTGCCGCGACCGGCGGCAGTCCCGCCGCTGTGGCGCCGCCGCCCGAGACATCTGCCGGGCAGCAGACGCCGGACCAGTCGGAGGCAAATCGGCAATCGGACGCGGCAGGACCGGCGCCGCCGCGGGACGCGCCGCCGCCCGCGCAAGCGGCGCCGGAAAATCCGGCCGATCTGGCGCCCCCAGCCGCCAAGCCGCGGTCGCCGGAACGATTTGGAATATCGATCGTCCTCGACGGCCTCAACGAGACCAATGACCGTTACATCGCGACGCTTCGTTTCGTGAATTCGGGTTCGAGTGACGCCGAAATCGCATTGCTGTCCTCGCAATGGTCGTACGCGGATTTCTTCCTGACGGATTCGAACGGCGGCAGCTGTCAAATGGCGGCGAACGGAGAAGGCTGGGGCTCGTTGAGCGCGATCATCAGAGGCTCCTTCAACATCGGCGCCAGCTACGCCTTGATTCCGGCAAACGGCGAAGCGCGGCACTTCATTTTTTTCAACAAGATGCGCTGTGCGGAAAAGCTCGGCGCGACGGCGGGAATTTCGCTGAACGGCACGTTTATCCTGAAGGACGGGTCCGAAATTCCGGTGTCGTTTTCCGATCTTACGATGACGTCGCGGTGAACGCGGCCGTTGCCGGGGCGCAGCCGCATCGTTTAACGTCCGGCGAAACGAACCGGCGTCCGAAGGTGCTCATCGATGACAGGTGCATGCCGGTCATGGCGGCTTGACGGGACACGCCTTCTCCTGGCCGTGCTGGCGAAGTCCGATGTCGTGGAGCGCGCGCCCTGAAGCGCCCCAGTCTGCGGCCCGCCGCCGGTTCCATCGCCGCCTTCCTGTTCGGCTTCCTCGCCGCGCTCGGCCTCGACGCGTTCTGGATCGAGCCCGACAGCCTCTGCATGGTCGCGCATCCCATCGTGCTCGAAGGTCCGGGCGCCGCGGCGCTCAAGGGCCTGCGCATCGCCGTCATCGCCGACCTGCATGGCGGCGCCCGCTTCATCGGCGAGGCCAAGATCGCCCAAGTCGTCGCGCTGGCGAACGATGCCCATCCCGACCTCATCCTGCTCGCCGGCGACTATGTCGTCACCAGCCCACACGGCGCGCTCAAGGGCGACCGCCACATGCCGATCGCGGCGATCGCGCGGCTGCTCGGCGGCTTGCGCGCGCCGCTCGGCGTCTATGCCGTGCTCGGCAATCACGATCACTGGGACGACGCGCCGCGCATCGCCGCCGCCTTCGCGGCGGTGCATATCGAGGTGCTGGAGAACGCCGCCCGCGCCGTTCCGACGCCGCGCGGCCCGCTCTATCTCGCCGGCATCGGCGACGCCTACACCCATCACGACGCGCCCGCCCGCGCCCTCGCGGCGCTGCCGCGCGGGCAGCGCGCGCTCTGCTTCACCCATTCGCCCGACGTCTTCCCCCAATTGCCCGATGCCTGCCTGCTCACCGTCGCCGGGCACAGCCATGGCGGCCAGGTCGATCTGCCGCTACTGGGCCGTCTCGTCGTGCCCTCGAAATACGGCCAGCGCTACGCCGCCGGCCTGGTGCGGGAAGGCGGCAAATATCTCTTCGTCTCCACCGGCATCGGCACCAGCCTCTATCCCGTCCGCTTCCGCGTGCCGCCGGAAGTGAGCGTGCTGGACCTGCAATAGTATGACGGAAATATTCACCGGCCCGGCGGCGGTTTGCGCGCCCTTCTATGCTTGACTCCATTTGCCGAAGCGTGAAGTCTGCCCGCCGCAAGCGGGAGGCTCTCATCATGGCGCGGCAAACCAGGGATTGGACGGCGATCGAGCATACCGACTTCACCGGCGGCAACCGCCGCGTCACCGTGTCGGGAGAGGTGGAGACCCTCGCCACCAACGAGACGCCGGTGCTGGCCGAGGCGGAGCCGCAGGGCATCAATCCCGCGATCCTGATTCTCGATCTGCGGATCGAGACTTCGGGGGCGGGCAACGACGTTCTGAGCTGGCAGGGTGTCGAATTCTCCAAGCCCTGTTCCAACGGCCAATACGCCGAAGTGACGATCCGCAACGAGGACGTCGAGACGACCGTGCGGGTCCACAAAGTCATTTCCTGAGCCCGCGCGGCGAAAGCGCGAATTGCAAAACCGGCTAGAACCTTGGAAAAGGTCCTGCGCCGGCGGCACCCCGCCGCCGGCGCCGTGAGATCCAAGGAAGAAACCGCCTATGGCCGGCCCCGAATTCGTCTTTGTCATGAAGGGTCTTTCCAAGACCTATCCCGGCGGCAAGCAGGTCCTCAAGGACATCTGGCTCAGCTTCTATCCCGGGGCCAAGATCGGCATCGTCGGCGTCAACGGCGCCGGCAAGTCGACCTTGATGAAGATCATGGCCGGGCTCGACAGCGAGTTCACCGGCGAGGCCTGGGCCGCCAAGGGCGTGCGCATGGGCTACCTGCCGCAGGAGCCGCAGCTCGACGCCTCCAAGAACGTCCGCGACAACGTCATGGAAGGCGTCGCCGCCAAGAAGGCGCTGGTCGACCGCTACAACGAGATCGCCGCCAACTATTCCGACGAAACCGCCGACGAGATGGCGCGGCTGCAGGACGAGATCGAGGCGGCGGGCCTGTGGGATCTCGACTCCCAGGTCGATCAGGCGATGGACGCGCTGCGCTG
>CAYXMO010000186.1:0-6512 GCA_964465935.1 uncultured Rhizobium sp. | reverse complement strand
AACTGGAAAGGAAATGGGGGCCAGGGCGATCAGTTCGGTCAGGAATGGTTCGACCGCGGCGATCGCGGGCGCGTTCTGGACCATGGCGGCGGAGCGCCTGGATGGTTCGCAAAGCATCCGGACCGGGGCAACGATGGCGACGAAGACGGGCCGCCGCCGGTCGTCAATCCGCCGCAGCCGGGACCGGACGATCACCACGATGCGCGTGGCCACCTGGTTTGCATCGGCCTCTGTTTCGGCTGGCACTAGCGGCAGGCCGCATGCGGGCGGGCGCGCGTCAGAGCGCGACCGCCCGTTCTTCCTTGACGAACGCCATCAATATCAGGCCGGCGAGCAGGAAGCCCAGGATCGCGAGCAGGCCGCCGCGCTGGCTCATGGTCCAGGCGGTCATGATCGTCACCGAGAGATTGGCGAACGGCGTCGCCGCCGTGCCCGACAGCGACATCAGGCCGAAGAACTCCGTCATCTTCTCCGGCGGCGCCAGCCGCGCCATCATGGTGCGGGCATTGGCATAGCCGGCGGTAATCAGCACCGCGACGCCATTGACGATGGTCAGGAAGATCACTTCCGGCCAGGTGTTGAAGAACGGCAGGCCGTTGATGTGCGGCGCGTTCACGTCATAGGGAATGAACCAGAGGATGCGGTCCGGCGCCATGGTCAAGGTCAGCGCGAAGAAGACCAGCGTGCCGCCGACGCTGACGAAGATCGCGCGCTTGGAGCCCATGCGGTTGTCCAGCCAGCCGCCGAGGAAGCCGCCGGCCACGGCAAACACCGAAAGCTCGAGGCCGTAGATGATCATCGTCAGCGCGTGCCAGTGGAACGTGCCGGCGGCATAGATGCCGCCGAACAGCAGCACCGCGCCCATGCCGTCGTTGAAGAAGATGCGGGCGAGCAGATACATGCCGACATTGCGGTAATGCTTTAGGCTCTTGACCGTCTTCCACACCGCGCCGACGCCCTGCATCATCTGCGTCGTCACCGGCACGCCGGTGCTCGGCTTGTCGGGCGTGAACAGGAAGAGCGGCAGGCTGAAGACCAGCAGCCAGATACCCGAGATCGGGCCCGACAGGCGTTCGGGATCGTGCGCCTCCTGGCTGACGCCGAACAGAGGATGCGCCGGCACGAAGCTCCAATCGACCTGGCCGGGCAGCGAGAAGGCCAGCATCATGAAGGTCAGAAGGACGATGCCGGCGAGATTGCCGAGCGACAGGCCGAGCCCGGAGAGCGGCCCGACGCGCTCATGCGGCGCGATCGTCGGCAGCATGGCGTTGTGGAAGACCGAGGAGAATTCGTAGGAGAAATTCGCCGCGATGATGGCGCCGCCGAGGAAGATCAGCTGCCCGGACGAAGCATGCGGCACGCCGTACCACATCGCCAGCATCGAGATCACCATGATCACCGTGTAGGCGAAAATCCACGGCTTGCGGCGGCCGCCGATGTCGGCGATGGCGCCCAGGAACGGCGCCGCGAAGGCGGTGGCGATGCCGCCCCAGGACGAGATCGCCGACCAGATGATCTGGCCGCGCACCGGATCGCCCACCACGGTGGTCGTGAAGTACGGCGCGAAGAGATAGATGGTGACCAAGAGGACATAGGGAATGCGCGCGCATTCGAACATCGCCCAGGAGACCTGACCGAGCCGGCTGGCGACCGGACCGCCCGTCGCCGACGCGCCCGCAGGCTTGTGCAGCCAGGCCGCCAGGCCCGTCGCCGCGACGCCGGCCGAGGAGGCTGGATCGGTGGGTTCGCCTGCTGTTGCCGCTTCGTCAGCCGCCAAACGCCGCGCGGGCGTCACACCCGCGTCATTGGAAGACTTCACCAGCCTCGACTCCCCACAGATTTCGCTTGTCGACCCAGCCTTGGGTCCCGCCGGCTTCGACTTCGCAGGCCGAAGACTCGCATGCCTTGAGCCGTGCCACAACGCCGGGCTGGGCATAGGCGACGATCTTGGCGGTGGGAGCGCTGCCGTCGCGCAGCGGCGATTTGGTGAAGCCGATGAAGAGCACGGTGCGCTTGTCGCTGAGCTGGGTGTGATGCATCCAACCGGTGGTGCCGTCGACGTCCTTGACCCGGCGCCAGGCATCGAAGCTGCCGACGATCCGCACCGGATAATCCTTGTGGCGGTAGACCCACAGGATGCGGTGAGCATAGGACGGCCCTTGGCGCAGATTGGCCTGGCCGCGGCTGATGCTGGCGTAGTGCGGCTCCGGCGCCGCCGCGAACGCCGTCAGAACGGTGTAAACCAGCGCCGCGGCGCGCAGAAACTTAGGAGAATCAATCGCCATGCCGGCGGGCATGATAGCGGCGGCGCGCCCGATTTCGAGGGCTCAGCCGCGCGCGGCCAGCGCTTTGACGACGGTCTGGGCGATCTTTTCCGGCGCCTGCGGCGGGAACGGCGTCACGCAGCTGACATTGATCTCGCACAGCACGAAGCTGTCCGCGCCACGCGGCCCGAACAGAAAATCGGCGTCCCACAGCGCCGGCAGTTCGCGCGCCTGCAAGCCGAGCGCATCGCTCATGCCGGGCGTCCATTCGTCTTCGAGCTGGCGGCGCAGGGTCCGGAATTCCGGTTCGCCGGCGGGGAGCATCGTCTTGGCCGCCGGCAGGCCGAAGGTCGCACCCGCCGCGACGTCGGGCGCCGGATATTGGCGCGCGAAGCCGACGAGCTCGCCGCCCGACATGTAGCAGCGCACCATGCCTTCGGCGATGCGCGGCTGGAACGGCTGGTCGATCAACCGGCCATCGCCGTCGAAATAGTTTTCGCAACGGTCGAGGAAGTCCGGCAGCGCCATCTGCGACGATGTGCCGTCGCGGTGCGTCGCTTCCTGCAGCCGCACCGTGTCGCCGCTCTCCAGCGCGACCTTCCACACGCCCTGGCCGCCATTGCCGCAATAGCGCTTGAGCACGCGCGTGCCGGCGGCGGCGAGGCGGACGGGGAATTCGCGGCGGAAGGCCTCCACGCTGCGGTAGAGCGCGGTGTCGCCGCCCCAACTGAGATGCCGCGTCGTGTAGAGGATTTCCTTGGTGCCCATTTTCAGGATCGTATCGGGATGCGCGCTGACCCAGACGCCGGCGGCCGCGGCCTCGCGCAGCGCTGCGTCGAGATCGCGGCGGTCGCGGCCGCCGCTGAGCGGATCGACCCAGACCAGCACGCCGGCGCAGCGGCGCAATTGCGCGCGCACGTCGGCGCTCGCCTCTTCGCAATACGGGATCGCTTCGACGGCCATGCCGCGCGCTTCCAGCGCTTGCCGGATGGGAACGAGACGCGATGTCGGCGACAGCGGCTTGCCGCGCGCGGCAAAGTCGTCGCGCCACAGAATGGCGATGGTGGCGGGAGCGGGCATGGCGATTCCCTTCAGGGCGCCACAATAGCGCGGCCCGCACCGGGTTTTGGCATCAGCCGAGCGCGGCCTTTGCGCCACAATTGACGCGGCGCAGCGAAGGGCCATAGGGTCCGGCCACGCGCTTGGTTTTGGGAACGCGGTTTGAACCCGCGGCTGCCCCCGCAACTGTAAGCCGGCGAGCGACTTGGCCAACTGCCACTGGAACGCAAGTTCTGGGAAGGCGGCCTAGGGAGCGAAGACCCGGCAAGCCAGGAGACCTGCCTCGCGCCGTCGTCCTGTTTCCGTCCGGGGTGTGACGGGGACCGCGGGAGAAACCGCCGTGGCGACAGGTGGAGTCGCGCGGTCCGATGGGGAAATTCTTTCTAGGTGCGCGCGTCTCCTGCAACCACAGGAGCCTTTCATGCACAAGTCGTTCCTTCTAACCAGCACCACCGCGCTAACCGCCTGCCTGCTGTCCGCGACGGCTGCGTCGGCGGCTTCCGACATCGACGATCCCGTCGTCACGGGCCAAAATCCCGAGCTGGTCACCGTCACCGCGACCCGCACGCCGCAGCCGACCGCGAATACCGGCGCTTCGCTCACACTGTTCACGTCCAACGACCTGAGGACGCAGCAGACCGTGCTGCTCGCCGATATCCTGAAAGAGACGCCGTCGCTGGTGGTGGTGCGCAATGGCGGGCTGGGCCAGCCGGCGAGCATCAGCCTGCGCGGCGCCGAGGCGGGCCAGACCGTCGTGCTGATCGATGGCGTGCGCATCAACGATCCCAGCACCACCGACGACAGCGCCGCGGCGGGGCTGGGCGATCTGCTCGTGAACAATATCGATCGCGTCGAAGTGCTGCGCGGGCCGCAATCGACGCTCTATGGCAGCGACGCCATCGGCGGCGTCGTGAACATCCTGTCGCGCCACGGCGGGAACAGCCCCTTCGCGCTCAACGCCAGCCTGGAAGGCGGGTCGTTCGGCACCTTCCACGCCAGCGCCGCGGCGACCGGCACGACCGGCAGCGTCGAATACGGCGCGGGCGTAAGCTTCCTGACCGCGACCGGCACCTCGACGGCGGATTCGCGGTTCGGCAATCCGGAGAGTGACGGCTACACGAACTACGGCGCGACGCTGAACCTGCGCGTGCATCTGTCGGACGCCGTCAGCGCCGATTTGCGCGGCTACTACACCCACGGTCATGACGATTTCGACGACGGCTTCGGCGGCCCGCCGCTGTTCGCGGTCGCGGACTCGGCGGCCAACAACACCAACGAACTGAAGGTCGGCTATGCCGGCATCAATGCCGATTTCTGGGGCGGCAAGTTCGCCAACCGCTTCGCCGTGATCGCGACCGAAGGCGGCCGCTCGTTCTTCGACTCGTCGTCCGACGTCACGCACCTGAACTACGAGTATTTCAGCAGCACGCTGCGCCTCGAATACCAGGGCATCGTGAATCTCGACGACGCCAGCCAGATCACTTTCGGTGCCGAAACCCAGGAGAGCACGTTCCGCAACAACAATTTCGGCATCTTCGCGTTCTTCTCGCCGCCGACGATCGGCGGTCACGACCGGCTGACGGGTTATTACGCGCAAGGCCTGACGACGCTGTGGGAGCAGCTGACGCTGACCGCCGGCGTGCGCTTTGACGACGACGAGCAGTTCGGCAGCCACACCTCGTACAAGTTCAACGCCGCCTGGCAGATTCCGGGCTGGAACACGACGTTGCGCGCCAATGTCGGCAACGGCTTCAAGGCGCCCAGCCTGTTCCAGGAGTTCGGCCCGAACTCCAACCCGCTCGGCGCGCTGAAGCCGGAGTCGGCGACGGGCTGGGAAGTCGGCGCGGACACCCAGTTCTGGGACGGCAAGGTCCACGCCTCGCTGACCTGGTTCGACCGCCGGACCTCGAACCAGATCAATTTCCAGAACTGCTTCACCCCGGCCGACGCGCCGGGCTGTCCGACCCGCGTCGCGGTGTTCGGCTACTACGTCAACGTCGACAAGACCCGCGCCAACGGCATCGAGGCGGAACTCGCCGCCGCCATCACCGACACGCTGAACGTCAAGCTGAACTACACCAACATGTCGTCGGTGAACCTGGTCTCGCATCTCGACCTGCCGCGGCGGCCGCACGATCTGGCGAGCGCGGTGGTGACCTGGAACCTCGTCGCGGATGCCCAGATCGGCGCCAGCATCACCTATCAGGGCAAGCGCTTCAACGACGCGGGCAATTTCACACCGCTGACCAGCACGACGCGGCTCAACCTGTTCGGCTCTTACGACCTGAGCGAAAAGTGGCAGCTGTTCGGCCGGATCGACAACGTCTTCAACGACCGCACCGAGGACGTCAGCGGCTATGGCGTGCCGGGGATCGGCGCCTTCGCCGGCATCCGGGCGGCTTTGTAACCGGGAAACGGCATGGCAGAGTCCGGGGGATCGCTATCCCTCGGACCTGCCATGACCTTCAAGAGCATCTTGATAGCCAACCGCGGCGAGATCGCCGTGCGCATCGCGCGCGCCGCCGGCGAGCTTAACCTGCGCAGCGTCGCGCTTTATTCCGAAGACGACGCCGGATCGGCGCATGTCAAAGCCGCCGACGCCGCGCAGGCGCTGGGCGCCAGCGGACCGGCGGCCTATCTCGACATCGCCCGCGTCGTCGCGGCGGCGAAGGCGGCGCATTGCGAGGCGGTGCATCCGGGCTACGGCTTCCTCTCGGAGAACGCGCTGTTCGCCGAGGCCTGCGAGAAAATGGACCTGACCTTCATCGGCCCGTCGCCGCATGTGCTCTCGATCTTCGGCGACAAGGCGCGGGCCCGCGACCTCGCCTCGAAGTTCGGCGTGCCGGTGCTGGCGGGAACGCAGGGACCGGCGAGCTTGGAGGAGACCAAGGCGTTCTTTCGCAAGACCGGCGGCGCCATCATCATCAAGGCGATTGCCGGCGGCGGCGGCCGCGGCATGCGCATCGTGACCCGAGAAGACGAGATCGAGAGCGCCTATGCCCGCTGCCAGTCCGAAGCGCTTGCCGGCTTCGGCAACGCCGCTGTCTATGCCGAGGCGGTGATGGCGGGCGCGCGCCATGTCGAAGTGCAGGTCGCCGGCGACGGCCGCGCGGCGAGCCACATCTGGGAGCGCGACTGCACCTTGCAGCGCCGCCACCAGAAGATCGTCGAGATCGCGCCGGCGCCGGG
>CAYXMO010000185.1:0-6514 GCA_964465935.1 uncultured Rhizobium sp. | reverse complement strand
AGCTTGGTCTGGAAGCCGACCATGTTCCACAGCGTGCCCAGCGCATTGTCCTGGCGCAGCTGCACCACGGCGTGCAGGCGGCGGCCGGGGTGGCGCGGATCGGCGAGGCCGACCGGCTTCATCGGACCGAAGGCAAGGGTTTGGGCCCCGCGCGCCGCCATCACTTCGATCGGCAGGCAGCCCTCGAAATAGGGCGTCGACTTCTCCCACTCCTTGAAGTCGGTCTTCTCGCCGGTGAGCAGCGCGGCGATGAAGGCGTCGTACTGTTCGGCGTCGAGCGGACAGTTGATGTAGTCCGCGCCTTCACCCTCCGTTGCCGACTTGTCGTAGCGCGACTGCATCCAGCAGACGTCGAAGTCGATGCTGTCCCTGTTCACGATCGGCGCGATGGCGTCGAAGAAGCTGAGCGACTCCTCGCCGGTCAGCCCGCGCACGGCTTCCGCCAAGGCTGGCGAAGTCAGCGGACCGGTGGCGATGATGGTGCTGCGCCAATCGTCCGGCGGCAGGCCGGCGATCTCCTCGCGCGCGATGGCGACATTGGGATGGCTCTCGAGCGTGCGGGTGACGGTGTCGGAGAACGGCACCCGGTCGACCGCCAGCGCGCCGCCGGCGGGCAGGCGGTGGGCGTCGGCGGTGCGCATGATCAGCGAGCCGGCGCGGCGCATCTCCTCGTGCAGCAGGCCGACGGCGTTGTTCTCCCAGTCGTCGGAGCGGAAGGAGTTCGAGCAGACCAGCTCCGCCAGCCCGCCGGTGAGGTGGGCCTCGGTGCCGCGGACCGGCCGCATCTCGTGCAGCACGACCTTGGTCCCGGCCTCGGCCGCCTGCCAGGCCGCCTCGCTGCCGGCCAGGCCACCGCCGATGATGTGGAGTTCGTCGCTCATGGCGCGGTCGATAGCACGGCGAAGGCGAGACTCCAAAGACGCAGGCTCACAAACCCTATACCGCTCTAACTATTTGAATTTATTGTGTTGACATCAAGGCATCAAATAGTTGATGCTTTGATGTATGCGAACGACCTTGACCCTCGATGACGACAACGCGGTCCGGCTGGAGCGCTTGCGCAAGGCGCGCGACGCCAGCCTCAAGGACGTCGTGAACGACGCAATCCGAAAGGGGTTGGATGCCCTTGAAGCGCCGGTGCGAGACCACAAGACTTTTAAGATTCCCGTTGTAGATCTCGGCCCACCGCTCATTGCCGACCCGAAAGAGGCGCTGCGGATGTTGGATGAGGAAGACGACCTGCGGAAATTGGGTCTTCTGAAGTGATCCTGCTGGACGTTAATCTCCTTCTCTATTCCCAGATGAACAGCATGCCCGAGCATGTGCAGGCCAATGCCTGGCTTCAGCGTCAATTCGACAGCGGTATGCGCATCGGGCTGCCGTGGGACAGTCTTCTAGGATTCGTCCGTTTGGCATCGAACCCGCGGATGTTTCTCAGGCCCCTCCCCGTTACCGCTGGCTGGCAGCAGGTTCGCGTCTGGCTGGGGGCGTCCGCCGTGTGGATACCGGAGCCGACCGAGCGTCATGTCGAAGTGCTCGACGATCTTTTTGAAAGTGCGCGCATCGGCACGCGAGACGTGATGGATGCCCATCTCGCGGCGCTGGCGATCGAGCATGGGCTGGTGCTGTGCAGCAACGACACGGGCTTCGCGCGCTTCGCCAAGCTGCGCTGGCTCAATCCGCTGGAATAGCGCGCTATTCGTTGATGTTCTGATACGCCGTGAACAGCGCCTTGCTGTCCTTGACGGCGAAATAGAATTCGTTGCCGTTGCAGTCGGCGAGCCAGGCGCCGAAGCCGAACTGCGTCTTGTCGCCCTGATAAGTCAGCGGCGCCGTCGCGGCGCAGTGCAGCAGATCCTTGTCGCCGTTTCCGAAATAAAGGACGAGCTTGTGATGGTCCTTGAGGAACTGCGCCTTGGTCAGCGTCGGCGGCGAGCCGTAATTGTCGACCGCCAGCGGCCAGGCGGTGAGGCCGGCGACCGCGGTCCAGTCGTGCGCGGTCATGGCTTTGACCAGCGCCTGGCGCGCCGGGTCGAGCGTGGGCGGTTTGGCGGGCGCGGCGGCGATGCCAAGAAGCGCGAGCGCGAGAGCGGTGATGCGAGCGGCGGTCGTCATGGCTAGTTCCAGATCGGCGGTTTGCGGCCGATCCAGGGCTGCGCCTGTTCGAGCTGGGCGGCGAGGCGGAACAGCGTCGCTTCGTCGCCATAGCGGGCGCTGAACATCATCGCCAGCGGCAGCTTGTCGGCCGACAGCGCCATCGGCACCGACATCGACGGCTGGCCCGTCAGATTGGCGAGCGGCGTCAGGCCGAAAGTCTGGCCCTGGCGGCGGTTGAACTCGCGCGCCCGCACGGCCATCGGATCGAGGAAGCCGAGCGGCGGCGGTGGCGTGATCTGGATCGGCTGCAGCAGCACGTCGAAGTCGCGGTAAAGGGCCAGGATCTCGCGCCCGATCTGGCGGACGGTCTGCAGACCCCAGGCGACGTCCTTCGGCGCCATCTCCTTGGCCGCCTTGTAGCCGCTGAGCGCCAGCCATTCGAGCGTCGAGGTGTCGAGCGCGCGGCCCATCTTCTCGGCCCATTCCTCGTAGCCGACCACGGCGACGGCGCCGGAGAGATAGCCTTGCGCCTTGTAGAGCTTGCGCAGATTGGGCCCGAGCACCGGCTTCTCGATCATCGTATGCCCGAGTTCGCCGCACAGCTTCACCGCCGCTTCGAAGGTCTTCTGCACGTCGGGATGCAAACCCAGGCCCTGGATGGTCTCGGCGCAATAGGCGATGCGCAGACGGCCCGGCGGGGTCGCGATTTCGTCCGTGTACAGACGGGTCTTGGGCGCTGGCGCGTAAGGCGCGTCGTCCTCGGGATAGCCGGTCCAGTCGAGCATCGCGGCGCTGTCGCGCACGGTGCGGGTGACGACGTGGTCGACCACCATGCCATGGGCGCGGCCGCGGTCGTCGGGCCCGCCGGGATTGCGGAACTGGGTCGGCTTCATGCCGAACAGGCCGCACTGCGCCGCCGGAATGCGGATCGAGCCCAGACCGTCCGACGCGTGCGCCATCGGCACGATGCCGCTCGCGACCGACGCCGCCGCGCCGCCGGACGAGCCGCCGGTCGAGTGATCGGGATTCCACGGATTGTGGCAATTGCCCAGGAAGCGGCCTTCGGTCGTTCCGGGAATGCCGAACTCCGGCGTGTTGGTCTTGCCGAACAGCACCATGCCGGCGGCGCGGTAGCGCCGCGTCAGCTCGCCGTCGACCTCGGAGACGTAACCCTGGAGCAGGGCGCTGCCATTGGTCATCGGCCAGCCGGCGACGCCCATCGAGATGTCCTTGATCAGGAACGGCACGCCCTTGAACGGCCCGTCCGGCAGCTTGCCCTTGGCGGTGGCGCGCGCCTCGTCATAGGCCTTGTGCACGATGGCGTTGAGGGTCGGGTTGTGGCGCTCGGCGCGGGCGATCGCTTCTTCGAGCAATTCGAGCGGCGTCACTTCGCCCGTGCGGACGAGCTGCGCGAGGCCGAGGCCGTCATAGTCGGCATATTCTGCGAAGGACATGGGGCAATCCTCACTTCAAGGTGGCGTGCAGTTTGGAATAGCGATGGGCCCAAGGTGACGCCTTTTCCAACTGCGCCGCAAGCTTGAGCAAGGTCATCTCGCCGCCGGCGCGGGCGGTGAACTGCACCCCCAGCGGCAGGCCGTCCTTGCTCCAGTTGAGCGGCAGGTTGATGCCCGGCGTGCCGGTGGAGTTCTGCATCGAGGTGAAGGGGACATAGCCGAAATTGGGCGCAAAGCCCTTCTGCACGTCGGTCTCGTCGATGTCGATGGTGCCCAGCTTCATCGGCGGACGGCCGAGCGTCGCGGTGAGCCAGCAATCATAGGTCCGGTGCCAGGCCGCCATCTGCCGCCCGGCGCGCATCATGGTCTGGCGCGCCTGGGTGAGCTGCACGGCGCTGACCGCCTTGCCCAAATGATAGAGGCCCAGCGTCAGGCCCTCGACGACCTGAAGCGACGGCGCGATGCCGGTGAGTTGCTCCAGCGTGTCGAGCTGATAAGCCACATTGGCGCACCACACGGTCGAGAAGGCATTGACCAGCGCCCCGGCATCGACCGGCGGATCGGTGATCTCGACATGATGGCCCAGGCTCTCGCACAGCCTGGCCGTGGCCTTCACCGCGGCGGTGACCTCAGGATCGTGCTCGGTGCCGTTCATCATCTTGAGGCTGACGGCGATCTTGAGGCGCTTGGGCTTGCGCTTGATGCCTTCGAGATAGGAGCCTTCCGAAGGCGGCGCCCAATAAGGATCGCCATAGTCGATGGCGCTCAGCGCATCGAGCGCCGCGGCGGTGTCGCGCACGCTCTTGCTCACGACGCCGTCCATCGACAAGCCGCTGGTCGCGTCCGCCGCTTCGGGGCCCTGGCTGATGCGGCCGCGCGTCGATTTGAGGCCAACCAGGCCGCAGGCCGAAGCCGGAATGCGGATCGAGCCGCCGCCGTCGGTTGCATGCGCGATCGGCACGATGCCGGCGGCGACCGCCGCCGCCGAGCCGCCGGAAGAGCCGCCGGCCGAGTGTTCGCGGTTCCACGGGTTGCGGGCCGGACCGTAGAGCTTGCATTCCGTGGTCGGCAGGATGCCGAATTCCGGCACGTTGGTCTTGCCGAACGGGATCAGTCCGGCGGCTTTGAAATTGGCGACGGTGCTCGACTGCGCCGCCGCCGGCGTCGCCGGCACGAAGCGCGAGCCGGAGCGGGTCGGCCAGCCGGCGACATTGGCGCGCATATCCTTGAGCAGCATCGGCACGCCGGTGAAGGCGCCCTTGGGCAGCTTTCCTTTCGCGGCGGCGCGGGCGCCGTCATAGTCGGCGAACACGATGGCGTTGAGCTTGGGATTGAGCGCCTCGGCGCGGGCGATCGCCGCCTCCATGATCTCGGCCGGCCTTGCTTTCCTGGCTTTGACGAGCGCGGCGAGTCCGAGGGCGTCGTAGGAACTGTAGTCCTGTGGTGCCATCGCCCGCGCCTTCTTTCCGACCTGCGCCGACCTTAGCCGACGCGTCGCGAATATGTCACGGCGGCAAGCCGTTCGCGGCGTTGCAGCAAAGATCGCCCTTCGATTGCCGTGGCAAAGCGCGCAACTTAGGATACCGTCGCGGCAAGCGGCGCTCAGTCGGGGGATAGGCCATGAAGATACCGTTCGAGCGCACCATCGCGGGCGCCTATCGCTTCGCCTTCACCAACATCCTTTCGATCATCGGGATCGGCTGGTTTCCGTTCCTGCTGCTGGCGGCGCTGGTCGGCGGGCTGATCTATCTGTGGCTGCCGCAGCTGACCGAATTCGCCGCGATGATCGGCAAGGTGCAGGACAAGCAGAACTTCGATCCGGCGCACGCCTTCGCGTTGCTCGCGCCGATCATGGGGTCCTATCTGCTGGTCATCATTGCCGCGACGATCATCCAGGCCATGGTCAATGTCGGGCTGATGCGCAAGGCGCTCGGCCAGCATCCGGGGCCGGTGTTCGTCTTCTTCTCCCTCGGCAGCCAGGTGTGGCGCCTGATCGGCTCCTATCTGCTGCTGATCCTGTTCGCCTGGGGCGCGGTGCTGCTCTGCGCCCTGGCGATCGGCGGCGTGTCGCTGCTGCTGTCGAAATTCGCCGAAGGCGCCGCGGCGGCGGTGACGGGCATCCTGATCTTCCTTGCCTTCCTGTGGTTCATCTATGCGGCGGTGCGGGTCTTCTTCTTCATTCCGGCGGTGGTGGTGGCGGAGAACCACATCGGCATCCGCCGCGCCTGGCATCTGGGGCGCGGCAATTTCTGGCGTATCGTCGGCATCTTCCTGATCGTGACGGTGCCGCTGAGCATGGCGGTCAATACCGTCACCTCGTCGATGCTGCAGATCGCGCTGGGGCCGGAGTTCGGCGCCGGCATGGTGGCGAACAATCCCGCCGAGGCGCAGAAGCTGCTGATGGACCTGCTGCATGCGGCGGTGAAACTGTGGCCTTACTATCTGGTGCTGCAGCTGCTCAATTTCGTCCTGCAGGCGGGGCTCACCACGGGCGCCTCGGCCAGCGCCTACAAATCCCTCACCGGCGCCGACGACGCGGTCCCCGCCAAGGCGCCGGCATGAACAAGCTTCCCGTAGGCCAGACCATCCGCTTCGCCTACGCTTTCACCTTCGGAGAAATCGGCACGATCATCGGGCTGATCTGGATTCCGACCCTGATCAACGCCGTGCTGGCATTCTTCGGCCTGCGCGCGCTCTACAGCGCCATGGCGGACATGCTGGTGACGCAGCAGCCGCCGGCCGACGGCCAGTTCGTGTTGTGGGTGCTGGTGCTGATCGTCGCGTCGGTGCTGCTGCTGGCGATGATCAGCGTGGCGATCGTCCGCCAGGTGCTGGGCCTGCGCAGCGGACCGGCTTATGCGCATCTGTCGCTCGGGCCCGCGGAGCTGCGCGTGTTCGGAGGGTTCTTCGGGCTCTACTTCCTGCTGCTGTCGTTCTTCATGGCCTACACGGTGGTGGCCGGC
>CAYXMO010000184.1:0-6529 GCA_964465935.1 uncultured Rhizobium sp. | reverse complement strand
GGCACCTTCCTGATCTTCATCGGCTTCACGATGTTCTTCGGGCCGATCGCGATCCTGGCCTCGATCTTGCCGTTCCTCGGGGCACTGGTGCGCGGCGCCACCGCGTTCTTCGCCTTTGTGCTGTCAATCCCGGTGGCGCTGATCACCATCGCGATCTCCTGGCTCGCCTTCCGGCCCTTGATCGGCGGCGGCCTGCTGATCGTCGCGGCGGGCCTGGGCTATCTGCTCTGGCGCTGGCACCACACGCGCAGCGCGCCGCATGTCGCGGCGCAGGCGGCGGCTGCCGGCGGCGCACCGCCGGCGCACTGAGCAGGACGGGCAAACGGCGCGGCGGTTGCCGCTGCGCCGTTTTCTTTTTCCTTCCAGGCGCCGCTGCGGTTTATCGCCGTGCCGTCTCGGCGCCGGGAGAATCGCCGGCGGAGCGGGGACGAAGGGTGCCGCCAGCCGCGTTCGCGGTCCGCTCATGCCACGCCACGATCTGCGCCCGCCACACCGGATGGATCGGCTCGTCCTCTTCCATGATGGCGAGAAGGCGCAGGAAGTTCGTCACCCGGATGTTGCGGCCGCGCCGCACCAGGATGCCGTCGCGCTCCATCTCCTTCATCAGCCGGTTCACGGTCTGGCGCGACATCGACAGCATCGCCGCCAGTTCGTCCTGCGTCACGTCGGACGCGGTCGGATCCATGCCCGCCGGATTGTCGCGCGGCAGGAACACGGTCTGGCTTGAAAGATGCGCGAGATACTTGGCCATCAGGCAGCGCTGCGACCCGATGGCCCGCACCTGCAGACCTTCGATGTCCTGGCGCATCTGGGCGCAGAGATGGTCGACGATGCCGGCCAGGAGGGCCGCATCGCCGCGCAAAAGGTTCAGCCAGGCGTCGCGCGGCACGAACACCACGAACACTTCGGTGCGCGCGATATTGTCCAAGGTGAAGTCGGCGCCATCCCATGCCGACACCATCGCGAGCGGCCAGCCCGGCCGCAAGATCGTCGTCGCCATGTGCTTGCCGTTCGGCCAGGAGCGCGCGCTCAGCATCGTGCCTTGCGCCAGCACGAACAAGCCGCGCGCCGGCGTGCTCGCCTGGAACACCGCCTCGCCCTTGTCGTAGCGCCACAACTGCGCCGCCGCGCACAGCGCGTCGAACTTCGCCGGCGGCCAAGGCGCGAACAGCGCGACAGCGGCCAGCGTCGCCCGAATCCGGCCGGTGCGGTCCACCACGCGCGCGCCCACAGATGCCCCCTCGCCATGCGAGAACCTACATCGCGCCAACGCCGCGTCTGCCTGGACTATAACGATTACTGCGCGATTATTTCAATGTTCCGCGCTGCGATGCGCGACTCTGTGGCTCGGCGGCCCTGGTTTTGCGCGGCGGGCGCCTTAAGCTCGGCGCATGCCCCTATATACAGACGAACGGCATGAAGCGCTGACAAGCACGCCGTGGGACGAGACCCGCGCCCGTGACGCCATCGCGGGCATCGCCGCCGGCGCGCATGCGGCCTTCAGCGAAGACGGGCTGTGGCCGATCCATCCCTTCGACGTCTCGCCCGAGCGGCCGCCCGATTGCCTGAAGATGCTCTACAACGGCGCCGCCGGCGCGATCTGGGCGCTGCACCGGCTGGGCGAGCTTGGCTACGCGCCGCCGCCGCGCGACTACCGGCCCACCCTGAGTAGCCTGGCCGCGCGGCACCGCCGCGACCTCGAAGCCCATGCCGGCGTCCGCGACTACATCGGCAACGAACGCAACGCTTATCTCTTCGGCGAGACCGGCCTGCATCTGCTGGAATGGAAGCTGTCGCCGTCCGGCGAAATCGCCGACAGGCTTCATGCCGCCATCGAAGCCAAGATCGGCGACCGGCGCGGGCTGGTCTGGGGCGGTGCCGGCGCGATGCTGGCTGCCCTGTTCCTGCACGAGCAGGGCGGCGATCCGCGCTGGCGCGATCTTTATCGCCGCCACGCCGAGGCGCTGTGGGCGCAATGGACATACGACCCTGAATTCGCCTGCCATCTATGGGCCAGCGATCTCTACGGCGTCGTCGAGAAGCGGCTTGGCGCGCTGCATGGTTTTCTCGCCAATGCCGCGCCGCTGCTGCGCGGCCGGCACCTGCTCGCGCCCGATCGCCAGGCCGCGTTGTCCGATCGTATCGCGCAGACATTGCGGGCAGCGGCGGTGCGGGAAGGGTTGCAAAGCAACTGGCCGAACAACGCCGAAGCCCTGAAAAGCGATGCAGCGCCGCGGCTTTTCATCCAGCACTGCAACGGCCCGCCCGGCGTGATCACTGTGCTGTCCGACTTTTCCGCCGGATCGCCGTTCGACGATCTGCTGCTCCCGGCCGGCGACTTGATCTGGCAGGCCGGGCCTTTGGCGAAGCTGCCCAGCCTGTGCCACGGCACGCCCGGCAACGGCTTTGCCTTGCTCAAGCTTCACGCCCGCACCGGCCAAGGCAAATGGCTGGATCGCGCCCGCCGCTTGGCGATGCATGCCATCGCGCAGAGCGATGCCGCGCGCGCGCATTACGGCCAGTTTAAGTTTTCGCTGTGGACCGGCGACCTCGGCCTCGCGCTGTATCTCGCCGCCTGCATCGGCGGCAGCGCGCAGTTTCCGACGCTGGATGTCTTCTGAATACTTCTCTCTACAGCGGCACCGTGACAGTCCTGCGAAGCATTCGATTCGCCTCACCGCCGAACCTGATGTATAGTTCCCTTCGGATTTTCGGTGCCGCGTTTTACCGGCGCAGCCGCGTGAAACAGGGGTGCCGCCTGTCCCGGCCGGTGCGTGCCCGCGGCCGGATTCGAGCGATCCTGGCGCTCGGCGTTCCCACAAATCCGCGTGACTTCATTGGGGGACATCCGTCATGGCCAAAACGCGCGTCTTGATCGTCCTGGATGGCAGCCGCTTCAGCTTCGCCGACGCGAGCATGAGCGAGGAGAATTATACCATCTCCTACCTGCTCAAGACGCTCGCGGCGAACCCGGCGCTGACCATCACCACCGCCCACCGCAGGAGCGATCCTTTGCTGGCGCTGCCGGGCCGCAAGCCGGCGATCGCGGCGTCCGCGCACTACGAAAAATTCAACTTCGCCACCACCGCGCCGCTGTCGGACTTCGACATGCTGTGGCTGATCGGCGATGAAGGGGTCGGCCCGTCCGGCGGCACGCCGATCGACGAGGACGAGAACGTCGCCATCGCCGCGTTCATGGAGGACGGCGGCGGCGTCTACGCCACCGGCGATCATTCGGGCATCGGCTCGTGCCTGTGCGGCCGCCTCCCGCGCGTGCGCACCATGCGCAAATGGTACGACGGCGGCGGCGACCAGCCGGCGGACATCCCGGCGGGCTGGAAGCCGAACTGGCCTCCCTTCGGTCCGACGCGCGCCGATACGACGCAGATGGGGGCCGGCACCAAGTTCTATTTCGACGGCCAGTCCGACGCGATCCCGCAGCCCCTGATGCTGCCCATGGGGCCGCATCCCGTCCTTCAAGGACCGCTCGGCCCCATCACGCGCTTCCCCGACCACATGCATGAGGGCGAAGCGATCGTGCCTTGGGATTTCGGACTCACCGTCAAATTCTCGGGCGCCGATCCGATCGTCGAATATCCCATCATCACATTGCCGCAGGAAAAGCCCGCCGTGATCGCCACCGGCCAGATCATCGGCAATCACGGATCGTTCCTGGAGTCGGACGGCTCCTACATGGGCCATTCGGGCGCTACCGATACCGCAGCGACGGTTGCAAAAACGCTCGGCATCCTGTGCGCCTATGACGGCTGGAAGGCGGGCGTCGGACGGGTGCTGACCGATTCGTCCTTCCACCACATCATCGACCTCAACCTGATCGGCAATCCGGTCGGCGGCACCTTCGACGTTGCCTTCAACGTCGACTCGCATCTCGGCTTCACGCCGGTGCCGGCGGTGCTCGACGACATGCGCGCCTTCTTCAACAACACCACCGTCTGGCTCGCCCGGCCGCCGCGCGCCCTGACCTTCCTGGTCGACAAGAGCACCTTTGGCTGGGACGAAGTCAGCGCCCATCCCGGCGGCGTGTTCGACAAGGCGTTCTACGTCGTCGTCGACGGCCTCAAGCCGTCCGATTTCCCCGGCGGGCCGCTGGACGAGATCATCGATCCCGCCGCGCCGACGCCGGCCCAGCTCGCCAAGCTCGCCAACTGGGCGCCCTCGGTCTCAACGCCGCCGACCGGCATCAGCTTCACCCCGATCGGCGTCACCTCCGACGATCTCACGCTGCCGCCGCGGGTGCAGCGTTTCACCTTCGCCTACCGCCTGACGATTTCGGACATGTCGCTGTTCCTGTTCCCCGGCAGCACCGAAATCCTCAATCTCATCGCCGTGCTCAGCGTCCTGCCCGATCCCGGCATCGCCTGGGCCCAGATCGAGCTGATCAAGGACGCCGATCCCTATTTTTCGAACTACGCCAACGGCAACATCACCGGCTGGCTCAGCTCCGATCTGCGCGTCCTCAAAGTGGTCGAAGGCGAGGCGCCGTTCGGCCTGGCGCTCGGCAGCACGCCCGCAGACGCCCGCGCCTTCATCGCCCACGCCATCGACAATATGACACCTGCGGTCTTCGACGCGCTGCCGACCGACGAAAAGACCTCCGCCTTGAGCATTCTCGGCACGACGCTGGGGCCGGGTCCCAAGGCGGTGTTCAATTTCGCGCTCGCCCGCGTGCGCCTGCAGGGTTCGTCGCTTCCGGCCGATCCGGTGCGCGTCTTCTTCCGCGTCTTCCAGTCGCCGACCACCGCGTCGCTGACCTATGAGACCGACATGTCGGGCAATCCGATCCAGGGCTACCGCCAGGCGGCGTCGGGCGGCTATGGCGGACACAAGATCGCGCTCTTGGGCATCAGCGCCGACGGCTGGGACTACACCTCGATCCCCTGCTTCGCGGCGCCGCGCGTGCCCAACACCGTGCTCGCCAACAACATGACGACGCAGACCGATCCCAAGAACGTGCGCGCCATGGCGCCGACCGGCGCCGAGCAGCAATTTTTCTACGGCGCCTGGCTCGACACCAACCAAGCGACACCGGGCCTGTTCCCGTCGACGCCGTTCGCCCAGCCCAATGCCGACGGTCCGTTCAAGGGCAAGCTCGAGCCGATCCTCACTTCGCTGCTGATGGGCGTGCACCAATGCCTGGTGGCGGAGATCGTGTTCGACGGCTCGCCTATTTTGTCTTATTCGACGCCGGCCAATTCCGACAAGCTGGCGCAGCGCAACATCGCCTACACCACGGTCTCCAATCCCGGCACGGCGACCTCGCGCACCGCGACCCACAGTTTCGAGATCCGCCCCTCGCCGGTGGCGCTCGACAGGGATCATCGCCCCGACGAGTTGATGATCGACTGGGGCAACCTGCCCGCCGGCACCACGGCGTCGATCTATCTGCCGGCGGTGAACGCCGCCGACGTGGTCGCGATGGCGGACGCGATGTATGCCGCCCATGGGCTCACGGCGCTGGACGCGCACACGCTGGCTGTGCCGGTCGGCGGCATCACCTTCATGCCGATCCCCAAGAGCGGCGGACTTGCCAACTATGCCGGCCTGATCTCGCTGGAATTGCCAGCCGGCATCGTCAAGGGTCAGCGCTTCGATGCCGTCGTGCGCCAGATCACGACCACCGGCCTGCAGATGCCCTTCGCCCCGGCGGCCGTCATCGCCCGGCAGGCGGCGCGCGAGGCGGCGGCCCGCGGCGCGGCGCTGACCTTCTCCGGCGGCCCGATGTGGCAGAAGGTCGTGGGCGCCTTCCAGATCGCGATTCCGGTCAGCACCAAGGCCGACATGCTGGTGCCCGAAGCGCGCACGCTCTCGGTGCTGCGCTGGATCGGCGCCTCCCTGTCGGCGAATAGCCGTTGGTATCCGGTGTTCGACCGCTATCTTGGCACCCTCGCGGCACGCGTCCGCGGCCTGGGCGGCGATCCCGACACGATTCCGCCGACGCCGGACGGCCTATGGCCGGCGCTGATCGATGGCGCCGCCGCGTTCGCCGCGGCAACACCGTCCGCCGCGGCGCCGGCCGCGGCAGCACCGGTCTCTGCGTCGGGCGGCGGCGGCAGAGCCCAGCCCGATGCCGTCCCCACAATCACCGGCAAGATCGACGCCATCGTCTATGACCGCTTCGGCGATTTCGAAGCGTTCGTGCTGGAGACTGCGGCAGGCGACCTGCACCGCTACCTCAGCCGCGAGCCGCGCGTGCTGGCGCTGGTGCGCCGCGCCTGGGAGGAGCGCATCACCGTGACGGTCTCCGCTTCGCCGCAGCGTCCGCACCGCCCGCTGGAGATCGTGCTGCACGGCGCCTGGCAGGGCAGGGCGTAAGGGCGCGGACGTTTTGGGATTCCGCGCACGGGGCAGTCTCCAGCCCTCCTACGCTGAAGCTTCGGAGGGCACCCTCCGCTGAATGCGGTTTGGATGGCCTGCCACCCGAAGCTGCGAAGCAGCGTAGGGTGGTGGCCCCGGACCGACTCGAACGGTCACGTCCCTTTCGGAACTACGGATTTTAAGTCCGGTGCGT
>CAYXMO010000183.1:0-6578 GCA_964465935.1 uncultured Rhizobium sp. | reverse complement strand
GAGCGCCAGAACCAGGACCACATCGCGCGCCACATGACCTCGATCAAGGCCGGCGTCGACGCGCTGGAGCGCGTGAGCCTGGCCGAGACGCCGACCATCGGCGAGATCGCGGCGGCGTGCGCGCTCGGCTATCTCGACTTCCGCTATCCCGATCTGGGCTGGCGCGACGGCCATCCCAAGCTGACGGCGTGGTACGAAAAATTCGCGCAATATCCGTCGATGCTGGCGACACAACCTCACGTTTAGATGGGGCTTGATCGTCGTCCTGCTTCACTCTCAGTATTTCCACCGTCATGGGCGGGCTTGACCCGCCCATCCATCGCCGCGCCTTGCGCGGCAGGAGACGCGCGCGGTGCGAAACGGCTACGTCTATATCCCCACGAACAAGCCGTATGGCACATTGTACATCGGCATGACATCCAACATGCCGGAACGGCTGACGCAGCATCGCAACGGCACGGCATCGGTCTTCACGAAGAAGTATGGCCTGACGCGTCTCGTCTACTACGAGGTCCACGATCTCGTGACGACAGCCATTGCGCGGGAGACCTCGCTCAAGCGTTGGAAACGCGATTGGAAGATCGATTTGATCGACAAAGTGAATCCGGCTTGGAAGGAACTCGACTACACCCTTGTTTGATGGATGGATGGGCGGCTCAAGGCCGCCCATGACGGATTTGAGTTTTCTCTTTTCGATCCTGTGCTAAACACCGCCCCATGAAAATCAACGGCACCCCTTACCGCTCCGTCTGGCCCATCGGCGACGCCGCGTTCGGCATCATCGACCAGACGCGCCTGCCGCACGAATTCGTCACGCTCACCCTGCGCACCGCCGATGAAGCCGCGCACGCCATCACCTCGATGCAGACCCGCGGCGCGCCGCTGATCGGCGCCGTCGCCGCTTACGGCCTCGCCCTCGCCGTTCGCGTCGATCCGTCGGACGAGAACCTCACCGCCACCCACGACAGCCTCGCCGAGACCCGCCCCACCGCGATCAACCTGCGCTGGGCCCTGAGGCGCATGGCCGACGCCATCCGCAATCAGCCGCGCGCCGCGCGCGCCGCGCTTGCGTGGAAAGAAGCCGCGGCAATAGCCGACGAAGACGCTGCGATGTGCGAGAGCATCGGCAAGAACGGTCTTGCCATCCTCCGCGATCTGCACGCGCAAAAGAATCGCAAGCTCAACATCCTCACCCATTGCAACGCCGGCTGGCTGGCGACGGTCGATTGGGGCACCGCCCTGGCGCCGCTCTACATGGCGCATGACGAAGGCATTCCGCTCCATGTCTGGGTCGACGAGACGCGGCCGCGCAACCAGGGCGCCTCGCTCACCGCCTTCGAGCTCGGCGCCCATGGCGTCGCCCACACCATCATCGCCGACAATGCCGGCGGCCATTACATGCAGGACGGCAAGGTCGATCTGTGCATCGTCGGCACCGACCGCGTCACCGCCAATGGCGACGTCGCCAACAAGATCGGCACCTATCTGAAAGCGCTCGCCGCCAAGGACAACGGCGTACCGTTCTATGTCGCGCTGCCGAGCTCGACCATCGACTGGACGCTGGCCTCGGGCCGCGACATCCCGATCGAGGAACGCTCCCAAGACGAGCTCTTGAAAATGACCGGCCGCACCCCATCTGGAACCCTTCAGACGGTCGAGATCGCGGCCCCCGGCAGCCCCGGGGCCAATCCCGGTTTCGACGTCACGCCCGCGCGCCTCGTCACCGGTTTCATCACCGAGCGGGGGACTTGCGCGGCGACGGAGCAGGGCCTACGCAGCCTTTTCCCCGCCGCCTGAGGCCCTGTGTCGGGCGGCGGGGATACCCCCCTGAGCACCAAGTCGAAAACAGTACGTTGTGGCCGGGCCGGCTGATCGGCCCCAAAATATGGTGGTTGTGCAACGATGAAGTCCCGCTGGGTTGAATCCGAAGCCAAGGAATTCGTGGAACGCTATGCCAAGCTCGGCGTCGGCGAAGACCTCGCGCTGCGCACCTACACCACGCGCCTGTTGGGTTCCGATCCGCGCCTCGTCCTGCATGGCGGCGGCAACACCTCCGTGAAGACCAAGGCCAAGGACATGCTCGGCGACGACGTCGATGTCATCTGCGTCAAGGGCTCGGGCTGGGACATGGGCAATATCGAGCCCGCCGGCCTGCCCGCGGTGCGCCTCGCCGAGCTGCGCCGCCTGCGCAAGCTCCTCAAGCTCTCCGACGAGGACATGGTCAACTTCCAGCGCATCAACCTGCTCGACTCGTCGGCGCCCAACCCGTCGGTCGAGACGCTGCTGCACGCCTTCCTGCCGCACAAATTCATCGACCACACGCACTCGACCGCAGTGCTGGCGCTGACCGACCAGCAGAGCGGCGAAGCGGTGGTGCGCGAGGTCTATGGCGACAAGGTCGCCTATGTCCCCTACACCATCCCCGGCTTCGCCCTCGCCAAGTCGGTCGCCGACGTGTTCGACAGGAATCCGAAGGTCGAAGGCCTCGTGCTGCTGCAGCACGGCATCTTCACCGTCGGCAACGACGCCCGCCAGGCCTATGAGCGCATGATCCACTTCGTGACGCTGGCCGAGGAGCGCCTGGGCCGTCAGCGCAAGCCCATCGCCCAAGCCAAGCTCCCGGCACAGCTCGCGACAGTGCCTGAGATCGCTCCGATCCTGCGCGGCGCCGTCGCCATCGCGCGCAACGCCATGGCCGGCACCGTCAAGCGCCAGATCCTGTGTTTCCGCACCAGCCCCGCGATCTTGAACTACGTCAACGGCGAAGCGGTGGCGCGCTACTCCCAAATCGGCGTCGTGACGCCCGATCACACCATCCGCACCAAGAACTGGCCGCTGCTCGTCCCGGCGCCCGACGCGCACAAGCTCGACGACTGGAAGACGGCGGTGCACGAGGCCGTCGACGCCTTCGTCGCGCATTACCACGCCTATTTCGAACGCAACAACGCCACCTCTAGCCCAAAGAAGAAAGAGCTCGATCCGCTGCCGCGCGTCATCCTGGTTCCCGGCGTCGGGATGTTCGGCGTCGGCGCCAGCGCCAAGGACGCCGCCATCGCCGCCGACATTGCCGAGAACACCGTTGAGGTCATCACCGACGCCGAAGCGATCGGCGAATACAAGTGCATTTCCGAAAACGACATGTTCGAGGTCGAGTACTGGTCGCTGGAGCAGGCCAAGCTCGGCAAGTCGGCCGAGAAGGTGATGGCGCGCCAGGTCGTCGTCGTCACCGGCGGCGGCTCCGGCATCGGCGCCGCCACCGCCAAGGCCTTCGCCGCCGAAGGCGCCGAGATCGCCGTGCTCGACCGCGATCACGACGCCGCGGTAAAAGCCGCCAAGGCGATCCACAAGCAGGCGCTGGCGATTGCATGCGACGTCACCGACCCGGCCTCGGTCCGCCATGCCTTCGACAAGGTGGTGGAGGCCTTCGGCGGCGTCGATGTCGTCGTCTCCAATGCCGGCGCGGCGTGGCAAGGCAACATCGGCACCGTCGACGATGAGGTTCTGCGCAAATCCTTTGAATTGAACTTCTTCGCGCACCAGAGCGTGGCGCAGAACGCGGTGCGCATCATGCGGGCGCAGGGCACCTATGGTTGCCTCTTGTTCAACACCTCCAAGCAGGCGGTGAATCCGGGCAAGGACTTCGGACCCTACGGCCTGCCGAAAGCCGCGACGCTGTTCCTGGTGCGGCAATACGCGCTCGATCACGGCAAGGACGGCATCCGCGCCAACGCCGTCAACGCCGACCGCGTCCGCAGCGGCCTGCTCACCGGCGAGATGGTGGCGGCCCGCTCCAAGGCACGCGGCGTGAGCGAAGACCAATACATGTCGGGCAATCTACTGGGCCGCGAAGTCTACGCCGCCGAGGTCGCGGAGGCCTTCGTCTATCTCGCCCACGCCGAAAAGACGACGGCAGCCGTCATCACCGTCGACGGCGGCAACATCGAAGCGGCGTTGCGCTGAGAAGAATCCCTCTCCCCCGCGAAGCGGGGGAGAGGGCAGAGTGAGGGGGTGCCTGCAACCGGCACCGATTTTCAATTCAATCCCGCGCTTGGCGGATCGCGGCGTCGGCGCGCAGCATGGCGTTCTTCAGCGCGCCTTCATAGCATTTGGTCTCGCCGGGCTGCTGCTTGACCGGATATTCCTCGGCCAGCTGCTGGCAGATGTCGCGCGCCGTGTCGCGCACCCGTTCGCGCAGTTCGCGGGCGCCGTCGCGCGTCGTCAGGTCGAGATCGTGATACGACACCGGCCGCGACATCGACACCCGGTTCAGCACGCCGAAGGCGTTGGAGCGGTCCTCGCGGATGGTCGGCGCCACCACGATGACCTGCTCGGTCGCTTCGTGGTTGTAGGCCGCCTGGTTGTAGTTGTCGGTGTCCTGCGCGATGGCGGCGGAACCGGCCAGCAGCGCGCCGGCGGCACCGGCGGCGAGCGCCAGAAGGCGGATGGATGTGACGGACATGGGCTTGGAACTCCTCTCCATTTGAAGCCCCGCGCCATAGATACGAACGGGCTTCGCAGGCGGTGGTTCCGAAGTGGATGGGCGCGCAATTATGGCAACGCGCCACAATCCACGCCTCAACCGCCATTGGCCCGGAACAGTTCCAGCGTGCGCTGCTTGCCGAGTTTGGCGCTCTCCTCGTGGTAGTCGGTGCGGCGGTCGCTGTTGAAGCCGTGCCCCGCCGGATAGACATAGACCTTCACCTCGGGATGGGCGTCGCGCACTGTGTTCACGACCTCCATCGGGATGCCGTGATCCTTCTCGCCGAAGTGCAGGATGGTGGGGCATTTGGGTTTCAGGTCGATCATCGACCCGATATTGCCGCCGTAATAGCCGGACGCAGCCGACAGACCCGTGCAGCGTCCCGCCGCCGCCCAGGTCACGCTGCCGCCATAGCAATAGCCGGTGATGAACACGTGACCTTTGCTCTTCAGGTCGTCGATGCAGGTCTGCGTGTCTTTGATCGAAAGATCGAACGGATGCTCGGCGCGCGCCAGCTTGATCGCGACCTGGATGTCCTCCGGCGAATAGCTCGCCTGGAAGCCGGGATGCTCGCGGTCGTAGAGTGCCGGCGCCAGTACTTCATAGCCGTCCGCGGCATAGCCGTCGCACAGCTCCATGATGTGCTCGGTGACGCCGAAAATCTCCTGGATCAGCACCAGCCCGCCGCGCCGCGCGCCCTGCGCCGCCACGCGATAGACGTCGGTCTGCGCCCCATCGGACATCGTCATCTTTTCCATCTTGCCTTTGAGGGCCATGGCAATTCCTCCGCCGGTTGTTTGCGGCGGCATCCTTTCACACTTGGCCGGGCGTCCGGAAGCGGGCTGCGGCTACGCGTTGAAGCGGAAATGCATCACGTCGCCGTCGGCCACGACATAGTCCTTGCCTTCGAGGCGGAATTTCCCCGCGTCGCGCGCGCCGGCTTCGCCGTTGCCGGTGACGTAGTCGGGATAGGCGATGGTTTCGGCGCGGATGAAGCCGTGCTCGAAATCGGTGTGGATCACGCCCGCCGCCTGCGGCGCGCGGCTACCCTTGGTCACGGTCCAGGCCCGCGCTTCCTTCGGCCCCACCGTGAAGAAGGTCAGCAGGCCCAAGAGCGCATAGCCGGCGCGGATCAGCCTGTTCAGTCCCGGTTCTTCCAGGTCCAGGCTCGCCAGGAATTCCGCGCGCTCGGCGGCCGGCAATTGCGCGACTTCTTCCTCGATGCGGCAGGAGATCGTCACCGTGCCGGCGCCTTGCGCCTTGGCCATCGCCTCGACCGCGGCGGAATATGTGTTGCCCGCCGCCGCCGAACCCTCATCGACATTGCAGACATAGAGCACCGGCTTGGACGTCATCAGCCCGAGCTGGGAATAGGGCGCACGCTCTTCCGGCGTCAACTCCGCCGCCCGCGCCGGCTTGCCTTCACGCAGCAGCACCACCGCCTTCATCATCAGCGCGAGCTGCTCCTTGGCTTCCTTCTCGCCGGAATTGGCTTTCTTCTCGAGCGGCTTGATGCGCTTCTCCAAACTGTCGAGATCGGCCAGCATCAATTCGGTCTCGACCGTCTCGGCGTCGCCGACCGGATCGATCTTGCCTTCGACATGGGTGATGTCGTCGTCCTCGAAGCAGCGCAGCACATGCGCGACGGCGTCGACCTCGCGGATATTGGCGAGGAACTGGTTGCCCAGCCCTTCGCCCTTCGAGGCGCCGCGCACCAGGCCGGCGATGTCGACGAAGGTGATGCGGGTCGGGATGATCTCGGCCGATTTGCCGATTTTCGCCAGCGTGTCGAGCCGGGGATCGGGCACCGCGACGTCGCCGACATTGGGCTCGATGGTGCAGAACGGATAATTCGCCGCCTGCGCCGCCGCCGTCTGCGTCAGGGCGTTGAACAGCGTCGACTTGCCGACATTGGGCAATCCGACAATTCCGCACTTAAAGCCCATCGATCTTCTCTTTTCGTTGACTTACGCGGAGCCGCGGAGGTCGCGGAGGCCAACTCGACCTCCGCTTTCTCCGCGTCTCCGCGTGAGAATTATTCCACCGGCTTCGGCTTGTGCACCGGCGGGTGCAGGATCAGCGTCACCTTGTTCATGAA
>CAYXMO010000182.1:0-6636 GCA_964465935.1 uncultured Rhizobium sp. | reverse complement strand
ATAGCGGCGTCGCGGCCGAGGAGCGCGGCCAGTCCGAAGCCATCGCGCGCTCGACCCAGGCCGGGCTCGAACTGCGCGTGCCCTTCGTCGCCACCATCATCGGCGAGGGCGGCTCGGGCGGCGCGCTCGCCATCGCCACCGCCAACCGCGTCCTCATGCTGGAGCACTCGGTCTATTCGGTGATCTCGCCCGAAGGCTGCGCTTCGATCCTGTGGCGCAACGACAAGGCGAAGGAAGCCGCGATCGCGATGCGGGTTTCGGCGCAGGACTGCCTCGACCTGAAAGTCATCGACGCCATCATCCCAGAGCCCATCGGCGGCGCTCATCGCGCGCCGCAGGAGGCGATCCTCAATGTCGGCGAGCAGATCGCCCGTGCCCTGGCCGAGATGGAGCGCATCCCCGGCGAGCAGCTGCGCCGCGAGCGCCGCGAAAAATACCTCGCGATTGGCCGGGATTTGGTGGTTTAACGCCGCTGCTCACCAAATCCCCGCACGCTCCTGCGGCTTCAAATAGAGCTTGTCGCCCGGTTTCACGCCGAAGGCGTCGTACCAGGCGTCGACATTGCGGACGGTGTCGCTGCGGTACTCGCCTGGCGGATGCGTGTCGCTCGCGATCTGCCGGCGTAGCGCCGCTTCGCTCTGCACCCGGCGCCAGCGCTGCGCGAAAGCCAGGAAGAAGCGCTGCTCACCCGTCAGCCCGCCGATCACGACATCGGGCTTGCCCTTCAGCGACAGCAGATAGGCATCGTGCGCCACCAGCAGGCCGGCGAGATCGGCGATATTTTCGGTCTGAACCTGCTTGCCATTGACGCACAGACCGGGAAGCGGACAGTCGGCATCGAATTGCGCGGTCAGCGCCGCCGCCGCCGCCTCGTATCGCGCCTTGTCCTGCGCCGTCCACCAGGCGCCGAGGCGTCCGTGCGCGTCGTAGATGTTTCCCAGTTCGTCGAAGCTGTGGCTGATCTCGTGCGCCATCCCGGCGCCGGCGGAGCCGTAGTTCGAGGCGTTATCGCCGCCGGCATCGAAATAGGGTGGCTGCAGGATCGCCGCCGAGAAGAACTCGGCGTTGGGACTGAACATGATCACCGCGCCGGGTACGTGGACGTTGAGCGGCCACTCGATCGGATCGACCGATCGCTTCAACTGCGCCAAATTGCGGGCGCGGTTGAAGGCCTCGGCGCGCCGCATATTGCCGGCGGCATCGCCGCGTACGATCTTAAGCGCCGCATAGTCGATCCACCGGTCGGGGTAACCGAGTTCGAGCTCGAACGCGGCCAGCTTGGCCAGCGCTTTTGCTTTCGTCTGCGGCGACATCCAGGTCAGATGCGCGATGCGCGCGCGGAACGCTGCGATCAGGTCGCGTCCCATCGCCTGTGCCCGCGCCTTGGCCTTGGGCGGGAAGTAGCGCTGCGTATAGAGCCGGCCGACCGCCTGGGGCAGGGCGGCGTTGACGGCGGCGATGGCGTCTTCGCCGCGCTCCGATGGCTGCGTCGCGCCTCCCAGGACCGTGCCATAGAACGCGAAATGCTCTGCCGCGACCGCCTTGGGCAGCACAGACGCGTAGTGTTCGATCAAATGGAACGTCAGATAGTCCTTCCAAACCGCAATGCTCTGGCTTGCGGCCAGCGCCGAGATGCCGGCGACAGCGGACGGTTGCCACACGATGAAGTTCTGCTGCTGGGAAAGTCCCGCCGCCTTGAAATAGGCGGCCCAATCCATCCCCGGCGCTTTGGTGTCGAAGTCGGCGCGCTTCCAGGGATTGTTCTGTTTGAAGACATCGGCGGCATCCGAGTCCGGTGCGTGCGCTTCGGCCATCCGTATTTCCAGTGCCAGAATCGCTGCTGCCTTCCCCGGCGCATCGGCGACGCCGGCCAGGCTCAGCATCGCCGCGATATGCGCCTGATACTGCGCCCGCAGCGCCGCCTTCGATGAATCGAGATAGGCCTCGCGGTCGGGCAGGCCCAGGCCGCCTTGCCACAGATGCGGCAGGTTGTGAGCGGCATCCTCGAAGCCTTGGTTCACCCACACGCCGAACACATGGTCGGCGTTGGCGGTGAGGCCGTCGACTTCGCTGTTCAAGGTAGCGCCGAGATAGGCGGACAGCGAGGTCTTGTCGGAAATCGCCGCGATCATGGCCATGTCACCGGCGATCGGCGTCAGTCCCTTCGCTTCGATGCCGTTCGTGTCCATGAAGCTGGCGTAATAGTCGCCGACCTTTCGGCCGATACCGCCTTCGGGCGTTGCCGCCGCCTGTTCGATGATCGCGCGCACGCGCTCGCGCGTCCGCCCGTTCAGCAGCGACCGCATGTCGGCCGAATCGTTCGGCGTAAGCGCCTTGATCCAACTGCCATTGGCATAGCGATAGAAATCGTCGCCCGGTTTGACGGACGGATCGATGTCCCCGCCGCCGGCGCCCTGCGCGACGACAGCCACGAGACCGAGCGTCGAAACAAAGAAGGCAGCCAGCGCCGCCGCACGAAGATCAGACATGGAATCCCTCGCAGATGAGCCGGACAGACGCGCTCCGGGTCGCGGGAAACGCAGCGACGGCGTAAACCTAGACGGGATATCAAACCGAATTTGTCAGCAGTGGCAGCATGGCTGCCAGCCGATTTTGTCGGGCGACCGTTCGCGTAGCGCCGTAAATCTCGGTCGCGCGCGTGCTAAGCCAGCGTCCGCGCGAACGCTCGGATGCTGCCAATCAGGTCGTCCGGCCGCTCCAGCGCCGCGAAGTGGCCGCCCTCCGTGAAGCTGGTCCAATGCGTGACGTTGATGCTGCGCTCGACCTGGCCGCGCGGCGGGAAGGGGATCAGGTCGACCGGGAACGCCGCGATGCCGGTCGGTTTGGTCAGCCGCGCGCCCTTGGGCAGCGGCATGGCGAACTGCTCCTCCAGCCGCCCGCGATACATCCAGGTCGCGGTGTTGAAGGTCCGCGTCACCAGATAGATCATCACATTGGTGAGCAGCTGGTCCCTGGTATAGGTGTTCTCGAAGCCTTTGCGCTTGTCGGACCAGCCGTGAAACTTCTCCACGATCCACGCCGCGACGCCGACCGGCGAGTCCATCATGCCGTAGCTCAAGGTCTGCGGCTTGGTCGTCTGCTCGCGGAAATAAGCGCCTTCCATCTCGAACAGCTGCGCCGCCTGCGCCGCGAACGCCTTCTCCTCGTCGGTTTCGGGACCCACGCCCGGCGACACCCAGCCCATCATGTTGAGATGCGCGGCGCGGCAGCCCTTGCCTTCATAGGACATCAGCGCCGAGATCGCGCTGCCCCAGTCGCCGCCCTGCGCGATGTAGCCCGGCAGCTTCAAGACCTCCGTCATCAGCGTGTCGAACAGCCGCGCCGTGGTGCGCGGTCCGATCGGGCGCATGGGTTTGCCCGACCAGCCATAGCCCGGCAGCGACGGCACCACCACGGTGAAGGCGTCGGCCACGTCGCCGCCGTGCTTTTCCGGATGCGCCAGCTTGTCGATGATATGGAGGAATTCGAACACCGATCCCGGCCAGCCATGGCTGAGGATCAGCGGCTGCGGCGCCGGCCCCGAACCCTTCTCGTAAGTGAAATGCAGCTCGATATCTTCCACCGGCGCGGTGAATTGCGGAAACGCGTTCAGCGCCGCTTCCCATTTGCGCCAGTCATAGCCGTCCACCCAATAGGCACAGAGTCCGCGCATGAAATCGAGATTGGCGCCATAGGCCCAGCTCCCCTCCAGCCCGTCGCCGCGCGGCATCTCGTGCCAGTCATAGTCGTGCACCCGCGCCGCGATGGCGTCGAGCGTCTTCTGCGGCACCGCGATCTTGAACGGTTTCATGGCAAGCCCCTCGGATAGTCTGAGGGAACCCTACCACCACCCGCGCCATTTGAACCACACGATCGGCGCGACCGCGCTGAGGATGATCACGATCCAGCCCCACTGATAGCCCCAGGCCCAGCTCAGCTCCGGCATGTTGTGGAAGTTCATGCCGTAGACGCCGGCGACGAACACCGGCGGGATGCCGACCACCGAAGCGATGGTGAGCACGCGGAACATGTCGTTCTGCTCGTTGTTGATGAAGCCCAGCGTCGCGTCGAGCAGGAACTGCACCTTGTCGGTCAGATGGGTCTCGAAATCGTTGAGCGAAGCGATGTCGGCGCCGGCGGTCTTGAGCCGCGACGAGACGCCGGTTCCGATCCAGCCATGGCCGCGCTCGTCGACGAAGGGCACGGCGCGCTGCAGCGCCAACAGCGTCTCGCGCAGCTCCGACAGCCTTTCGTCCATGTCGCCGAGCTTGACCATGGTCTCGCGCAGCCGGGCGCTTTTCTTGGCGACGTTGCGGCGCGGCTTGGCGTGGAACACCGACTGCGACAGCATCCGCGTCTCGGCCTTGATGATCTCCAGCTTGTCGGCGGCATAGTCGACGATCGCCTCCACCAGCTCGGCGAAGACGTCGGGGCTCTGATGCGGCCCCGGATCGGCGTTCAGGCGCTGGCCGACCTTGTGGAAGGTGTGCAGCTCGTCGAACCGCACCGTCACCAGCAGCCGGGGCGTCAGCACGAAGCCGATCGGCGCCGACACGATCTCCGCGTCGCCGCCGTGATAGGGCGTGATCGGCATGCTCAGCATCAGCGTGTCGCCGTCGCAGCGCATGCGGCTGGAGGACTCGATCTCGTCGAGCTCGGCGCGCGTCGGGATCGCCAGCCCGCATTCGGCGCAGGCCTGTGCGATGTCCTCTTGCGTCGGATTGTGCAGGTCGATCCAGACCGGCGCGCCGGTCTTGGGATAGGTGTGTCGCATGGAACGTCCGGAACCACCGAGAATCTGCGGCCCTATCCTACAGCAAGTCGGGGCGGTCAGCCGGCGTTGATCGCCAATTGCGCCGCGAAGGCCCGCCGATAGGCGGGGCGTGCTTCGCCGCGCGCGAGATAGGCGGCGAGGTTCGGGTAATCGTCCAGCAGGCCCGACCATTTCAGCCTGAGCAGCACCGACGCCATCATCAGGTCGCCGGCGCTGAAGCTGCCGTCGAGCCATTCGGCATCGCCCAGGCGGGCGGCGAGCTGTTTCAGCCGGTCGCGAATGCGGCCCTCGACCAGCGGCAGGCGCTCCTTGGTCCAAGGCTTGTCGCCCTCGAGCAGCTTGGCGGCGGTGAGTTCGAGGATCGGCGGCTCCACCGTGTTGACCGCCGCGAACATCCAGGCGGCGGCACGCGCCCGGCCACCGGCGTCGTCCGGCAGCAGCCCCGCATAACGCTGGGCGATGTGCAGGACGATCGCTCCGGTCTCGAACAGGGCAAGATCGCCGTCCTCGTAAGTCGGAATCTGGCCGAAGGGATGAAGCGCCAGATGTGCCGGCTCTTTCATCGCGCCGAACGACACCAGGCGAACCGCGTAAGGCTGGCCCACTTCCTCGAGCGCCCAGCGAACCCGGGTGTCGCGCGCCAGCCCCCTGCCGCCGTCGGGCGAGCGTTCGAAGGCGGTGATGGTGATGGTCATCGGCGCGTCCCGGTCCTAGACCAGCGCTCCATGGCAGTGCTTGAACTTGCGCCCCGAGCCGCAGGGGCACGACGCATTGCGCTGCACCTTGCCCCAGGTCTTGGGATCGTTGGGATCGACCGCGACATCGCGCGGACGCTGCACGGTGCGGCCGCTGGCCACGCTCTCGCCGGCCATCTCGTCCTCGCCGGTCAACGGATCCAGATGCGTCGCGCGCATATTCCCCAGTTCGGGATCGGCCAGCGCCGGCATCGGCTCGGTCGAGACCTCGATATGCATCAGCTGGCGGATCACGTCGGCGCGCATCTTGCCGAGCAGGCTCTCGAACAGCGCAAACGCTTCGCTCTTATATTCGTTGAGCGGATCGCGCTGGCCGTAGCCGCGCAGGCCGACATATTGGCGCAGATGATCCAGATGCACGATGTGCTCGCGCCAGTCGTGATCCAGCGTCTGCAGCAGGATCGTCTTCTCGGCATAGCGCATGATCTCGGGGCCGAACTTGACGGCGCGCTCGGCCGCCTTGCGGTCGACCGCCGACATGATGCGGTCCTTGACCTCCTCGTCGGCGATGCCTTCTTCCTTGGTCCAGTCGAGCACCGGCAGGTCGACGCCGAAGATGCGCAGCACCTCGTCGTGCAGGCCCGCGGCATTCCACTGCTCGGCATAGGCGCGCTCGGGGATATGGCTGGACACCAAGTCGGCGACGACCTCGGCGCGGAACTCGGCGATCTGGTCGCTGACGTCGTCCGACGACATGATCTCGCGGCGCTGCTCGAAGATCACCTTGCGCTGATCGTTGAGCACGTTGTCGTATTTGAGGATGTTCTTGCGCATCTCGAAGTTGCGCGCTTCGACCTTCTGCTGCGCCTTCTCCAGCGCCTTGTTGACCCAGGGATGCGCGATGGCTTCGCCCTGTTCCAGGCCCAGCCGCGACAGCACCGAATCCATGCGCTCGGTGCCGAAGATGCGCATCAGGTCGTCCTGCAGCGACAGGAAGAACTTGGACGCGCCGGGATCGCCCTGGCGGCCGGAACGGCCGCGCAGCTGGTTGTCGATGCGCCGGCTCTCGTGGCGCTCGGTGCCGACGATGTAGAGCCCGCCGGCCTTCAGCACCTTCTCCTTGTCGATCTTCACTTCCGAGCGGATCGCGTCGGCGCGGCGCGCCAG
>CAYXMO010000181.1:0-6642 GCA_964465935.1 uncultured Rhizobium sp. | reverse complement strand
CGGCACGACGGGCCACTACACGGCGGGATCGGTCGGGGTGGGATTTTCCTGGTAGGTCGATGTCGAGCTTGTTCAATCTCGTCGAGCAATCGGGATCATAGCCCGGTTGAACATCGGATTCGCTCTTTGAACCGTGGACGGCTAGGATTTCCCTCGGTGACTCTCAAAGGGTCACTGGGGCGTAGAAACCCCTCCAAAGGCGGCGTCAGTGCCGCCGCCAGAAGCACTCCTCACCATATGGTCGAGGAGGCATACGCGTATGTTCAGGGCGCAAGCCTAAAGGCGTATGCGGTCTTCCTTTGGAGGCTTTCTAACTCCCCGATCACCAGGGGAGCGAGGCATGTTCACGGCCATCGGTCTGACACTTCTATTCGCCGCCGCGACGTCGGCGCTAGGCCTGCGGCGCGACGTACACGTCTACCGCAGCACCGGCTCACGAAAGCACGGCCTGTACCCGGCACTGACGCGCTCCGCGATGACAACCTGGTTCGGTATCGCAGGCTTATGGGTGCTGTGGCGGTGAGGGGCGGCGACGGCACAACGAGCCCACCGCACAGTGGACTCGGTCGGGATGAAGTCCTGGTAGGGCTGTGCAACGATGCCACGCGGCTTGCCGACAACCGCTTTTAGGGGGAGCCGGATTAAATCGCACCAAATATAGGCGTTAATTGGACAGTTGGAACGTATCGCAGTTGGTATTGGAAATCTTGAGACTCGTCCTATATAGTGTCCTTGCGGTTGAGAGGGCTGCGTTTTCGCGGTTCGTTGGGACGGCTAGTCCCACTCAGCTGCATTTCCTCACACTATTGGTTCGTGCTCGAAGGGGCGCGCCGTCATGCATATCTTGTATGTCGATGATTCCGGTAGCGTTGAAAACGCAAACGAACGGCATTTTGTGCTGGGCGGCGTCTCGATTTTTGAACGCGGGCTATATCATCAGATCAAATTGGCAGATGAATGCGTAACTTCATTCAATTTGGGTGACCCGCACGACATCGAACTTCACGGCACCGAAATGTACCAAGGACGCAAAGGCGTCTGGCATTCCGTTGCCAAGAAGGGTGATCGTGAAGCAATGGTCCAAAAGGCCCTCGGGACACTCAAGGGACATCGAAGCATCACACTATTTGCTGTCATCGTGGATAAAGAGGCCATCAGTCCAAAGGATCCAATTTCCACGGCATTCGAGGAAATGTGTAACCGCTTCAATCTGTTTCTGACGCGTATGAACGATCGCCGGCAAGATGGTGAGCAGCGCGGATTGATCGTCATGGATGAGATGAAGCATGAGAAGCCGCTTCAGACTCTCGCGCGGAAATTCAGAATTGCTGGTGCGCGATGGGGGCACTTCCGCAATCTTGCGGAAGTGCCTCTGTTCGCCGACTCGAAGGCATCTCGGCTAATTCAAATGGCAGACCTTGTTTCATGGTCTACGTTCCGCAAGTACGAGTTCAGCGATGGGAGGTTTTTTGATCCGCTAATTCCGCTATTCGATGCGGATGGCGGCGTGATCCACGGCGTGGTTCATCTCAATAGAGGCGAAAAATGTTATTGCCCTGGATGTTTTTCCCGCTTTCAGCGAGATAAGTTGCAACCCATAAATTTCCCATAATATTACTTATACGAAAATATGATGTCAGGCGCAGCCACCGGGTTTTTCATGCATTGTCTCCCCAAGCCGTGCCGCCCCTCTCCTCATCCAAGGATCGCCCATGAAAGCCCTGTATCTCTCCGCCGCCATCCTGTGCGGCCTGGCCGCAACGTCCGCCGCCCACGCCGAAACCGCGCTGCAGCTGCATGCGCGCTGCACCGGCATGACCGGTGTCGCCAACGCCAGCGGTTGCCGCACCCAGGTCGGCGGCGCGGTCAAGGAACTGATCGACAATCCGGCCTATTGCGTGCCCAAGGACATCGGCAACCAGACCGCGCTCAACCTCGTTCAGGCCTACATGAAGGACCATCCCGAGGATCTGCACTTGTCCAGCAGCGAACTGATCGGCAAAGCCGTCGCGGCCGCCTATCCCTGCCCGGCCAAGCCCTGACCGGCTCAGAACGGCTTCTCGCCGGTGAAATTGCCCGCCGGCGCGTAGCGGCAGACCAGGATGTCCGCTTGCGCCGACGACGCCTTGGCGCAACCCACCGCCGTGGTCGCGCGCCAGATCATCTGCGTGTAATGGCCGACGCTCTGCCAGTTGCCGCTCCGCGCCACGTCCGGGAACGTGCCGTTGCTGAAATCGGCCTTCTCGCCCGCCCAGCCGGCGACCATCTCCGCCGGGCTGTAGCCGCCGGCCGAGCCCATCCAGAGGTTCTCGCCTTCGCCCGGCCGGTCGGCATTGGCCGAGTGCTCCAGCCGCCCCAGCTGCGCCAGACGCTGCGCCCACACCGCCGCATGCGCCGCGAGCGTGTCGTCCCACACCAGTGGCGGCGTGCCGACTTGCGCCCGCTCGGCGTTGTGCGCCGCCAGGATCGGCGTCTGGAAGTCGTCGGCGAGGCACGGCGTGGCGAACAGCGCGAAGCCCAAGACCAGCGCCGTTCGCATAGCGGTCTTGCCTGTGAATTCCGTCATTTCCGCTCCACCTTTGGCGGCCCGGATACGCTATCAAGACCTATGACCGATCCCAAGCCCAGCAAAGACGTCGCCACCCTGGTCGAGATCATGGCGCGGCTGCGCGACCCCGTCGCCGGCTGCCCCTGGGACCGCGAGCAGACCTTCGACAGCATCGCGCCCTACACGATCGAGGAAGCCTACGAGGTCTCCGCCGCCATCGAGGAGCGCAACTGGGCCGAACTGAAGGAGGAGCTGGGCGACCTGCTGCTCCAGGTCGTCTACCACGCGCGGATGGCCGAGGAAGCCGGCCACTTCGCGCTCGGCGACGTGGTCGAGGCGATCACCGCCAAGATGATCCGCCGCCACCCCCACGTCTTCGGCCAGAACATAGCCGCCGAGCGCTCCGCCCACGCCCAGAAAGACACCTGGGAAGCGATCAAGGCCGGCGAACGCAAGACCAAAGGCGCCGGCGGCACGCTCGACGGCGTTCCCCTCGCCCTGCCCGCGCTGACTCGCGCCGAAAAGCTTCAGCGGCGGCTCGCAAGCGTCGGTTTCGATTGGAGTTCCGCCAAGCCGGTGCTGGACAAGGTCGCCGAGGAAGCAACCGAGATCGTCGAGGCGCAGGCCGCCGGCGCGCCCCAGGCCGAGATCGAAGGCGAGGTCGGCGATCTGATCTTCGTCATCGCCAACCTGGCGCGGCACCTCAAGGTCGACCCGGAAGCGGCTCTCAGGACGACGAATTCCAAGGTCATGCGCCGCTTCGCCTGGATCGAAGCCCAGCTTGCCCGCGAGGGCCGCAAGCCCACCGACGCCAAGCTCGACGAACTGGAAGCCCTGTGGACCCGGGCCAAGACAGAAGCCCCCAAAAAGGCAGAAAAGCCATGACCGATTTCCCCCAGCGCATCCCGACGTCCGACGGCGAGGTGTTCCTCACCAACCAGCGCGACCTGTTCCGCTATGAGAACTTCAAATTCGCCGCTGCTCGCCGCGCCGGCAACGTGCTCTATGTCTCCGGCGTGATCGCCGGGCCGGACAAGGGCGAAGGCCGCGATATCGAGGCCTTCAAGGCCCAGCTGCGCCGGGCCTTCGGCGACCTCAAGGCCTGCCTCGCCGCAGCCGGCGCCGGCTTCGACAAGGTCGTGATGATCAACAGTTTCCATGTCTGGAGCGGCGCCAACTTCGAGGGCGACGCCCGCACCCAGCTGATGACCTTCATCGCGGTCAAGGACGAGTTCATGCCGCCGCCCCACCCCGCCTGGACCGCCATCGGCACGACGGGCTTGGCGGTCGAAACCGGCGTGGTCGAGATCCAGGTGATCGCACACCTCTAGCTGTTGGTTCCTGACGAGCGATCTGAGGAATGTCCGCTAACCCTTTGATTGAACGAATTGACCTGCTGTGAACCGGCTGCGGAATCTGTCCACCGCCTGTGGATCGACCGCCAAGGTCAGCTCGACGCCATCGCTCTTGTCCGCCCGCTCCAGGACCTGGGCATGGCGATAGGTCCAGGCCAGCCCTTCGCCATCGGCGTGCGAAAGCGTCAAGCGGTAGCGGATGTTGGCATGCGTCAACTCGGCTTCGAATCGGCGCAAAAGCTGGTCCAGCCCCTCGCCCGTGAGCGCCGACACCGCGACGGGTCCGCCCTGCCGGCCGTTGCCCGCGAGCAGTCCGGCCCGCACCTCCGGCTCGATCAGGTCGATCTTGTTGAGGATCTCGACGAAGGGCCGCTCGCCCTCGGCCTCGACCCCAAGGTCGGCCAGCACCTTCAGCACGTCGGCCTTCTGGGCCGCGCTTTCGGCATGGCTGGCGTCACGGACATGGACGATGACGTCGGCTTCGAGCACCTCCTCCAGCGTCGCCCGGAACGCCGCGACCAGCTCGGTCGGCAGATCGGCGATGAACCCGACCGTGTCGGACAGCACCGCCCGGGTTCCCAGCGGCAGCTTCAGCCCGCGCATCGTCGGGTCCAGGGTCGCGAACAGCAGGTCCTTGGCCATCACGTCCGCATGCGTCAGCGTGTTGAACAGCGTCGACTTGCCGGCATTGGTGTAGCCGACCAGCGCGATCACCGGATACGGCACCCGCTTGCGCGCCTGGCGCTGCAGCCCGCGCGTCCGCTTGACGCTTTCCAGCTCCTTCTTGATCCGCGTCACGCGCTCGCCGATCAGGCGGCGGTCGGTTTCGATCTGGCTCTCGCCGGGGCCGCCGAGGAAGCCGAAGCCGCCGCGCTGGCGCTCCAGATGGGTCCAGGACCTGACCAGCCGCGAACGCTGATAGCTCAGATGCGCCAGTTCCACCTGCAAACGGCCTTCATGGGTGCGCGCCCGCTCGCCGAAGATCTCCAGGATCAGCGCCGTGCGGTCGAGCACCTTGGTGGCCCAGGCCTTCTCCAGATTGCGCTGCTGCACCGGCGACAATTGCGCGTTGACAATCACGACCTCGGGCTCGAAGGAGCGCGTCTCGCTGGCGATCTCCTCCACCTTGCCGCTGCCGATCAGCGTCGCCGGCGTCGGGCGGACAAGTGGAACGATCATGCTGGCGACGACCTGAAGCCCGATCGCCGCCGTCAGCCCGATCGCTTCGGCCAGCCGCGCCTGCGCATCGCGGTCCAGCCGCGCGCCCTGGGCCCGCGCCTTGGGCTCGACATGGATCACGAAGGCGGTGCGCGGCCGCGCCCCGTCATAGCCGGGCGAGCGGGATTTCCTGGTTACGCCGTCTCTTTTTCCACGCTCGTCTCCTCCTGCAGCTGGATCGGTCCCAGCGGCATGACGGTCGAGATCGCGTGCTTGAAGACGAGCTGGGCTTGCCCGTCCCTCCGCAGCAGAACGGTGAAATTGTCGAACCACGTGATATTCCCTTGAAGTTTCACGCCGTTGATCAGGAAGATCGTGACCGCCGATTTGCTCTTGCGGACGGCGTTGAGAAACGTGTCTTGCAGATTTTGTTGTTTTTCGCTCATCGGGGAATCCAAGTGATGTGTGCGCCGCGCCCCTGCGAAGCACTTGTCGCAGCATAAGCCGCATTGCTGCGTTTGCGAAAGGCCCTAAGTGCCCGTTTTGGCGGCGCGCTCAGCCGAGGTCAGGGCGTAAAGCTCCTGCACCCGCCGGGTCAGCGGCCCCGGAACGCCCTCCCCCACCGGCTGGCCGTCGATCCGAACCACCGGCATCACACCGGTCGCCGAGGAGATGAAAGCTTCTCGCGCGCCCAGCGCCTCCGCGACCGTGAAACTCTGTTCGGTCACCGGCAGCTGCGCCAGGGCGGCCGCCTCCAGGATCACGCGCCGAGTGACGCCGGGCAGGATGGCGTTGCTGAGGTCGCGCGTCCGGATGCGGCCGGCGGCGTCGACGATCCAGGCATTGGTCGAACTGCCCTCGGTGACTAGGCCTTCGCCGTCGACCAGCCAGGCCTCATAGGCCCCTGCCCGCCGCGCCGCCGTCTTGGCCAGCAGGTTGGGCAGCAGCTGCACCGTCTTGATGTCGCGCCGCGCCCAGCGTTCGTCGGGCCGCGTGACGACCGCGATGCCGTCGCGCCGGCTCTTGCCGAAATACTCCGGATCGAGCGCCCGTGCCGTCAGGATGAGCGACGGCCGCGGGCTGACCTTCGGGATCGGATGATCGCGCCGCGTCGCGCCGCGCGTCACCTGCAGATAGAGCAAGCCATTGCGCACGCCATTGCGCCGCACCAGCTCGCGCATCACCAGCTTGAGCGCATGCCGCGCCATCGGCATCGCCATCTCGATCTGCTGCAGCGAGCGTTCGAGGCGGTCGAGATGTTCTTCCTCGTCCATCAGCACGCCGCCGCTGACGCCGCAGACCTCATAGATGCCGTCGCCCAGTTGCAGGGCGCGGTCCTCGATATGCACGCCGGCGCTGCCATGCGCGACATAGCGGCCGTCGACATAGGCAATGCGTCCGGCGGGCGCGCGGCCTCCCCAGCCCTTGCTCACGCGTTGAAGCCCTGCTCGCGCCCGTTCGGTCCGACGCCGAGCGACTTCAGCTTGCGGTGCAGCGCCGAACGCTCCATGCCGATGAACGCCGCAGTGCGCGAGATGTTGCCGCCGAAGCGGTTGATCTGCGCCACCAGATAGTCGCGCT
>CAYXMO010000180.1:0-6659 GCA_964465935.1 uncultured Rhizobium sp. | reverse complement strand
GCCGCCGACATCGTGGTCGCGCTCGGCGGCGACGGCTTCATGCTGCAGACGCTGCACAATTTCCTCAGCCGCAAGAAACCGATCTACGGGATGAATCTGGGCTCGGTCGGCTTCCTGATGAACGAGTTCCGCGAGGACGATCTGGACCAGCGCCTGGCCGCCGCCGAGACGGCGCTGCTGCATCCCCTGCGGATGCGGGCGGAAGGCGCCAAGGGCGTGACCGAAGCGCTGGCGTTCAACGAAGTGTCGCTGCTGCGCCAGACGCGGCAGGCGGCGAAGCTGCGCATCCTGGTCGACGGCAAGCCGCGCATCGCCGAGCTGATCTGCGACGGCGTGCTGGTGTCGACGCCGGCGGGGAGCACCGCCTACAATCTTTCGGCGCATGGCCCGATCCTTCCCATCGACGCCGACCTGCTGGCCCTGACGCCGATCAGCGCCTTTCGCCCGCGGCGCTGGCGCGGCGCCCTGCTGTCGCACCGGGCGCATGTGCGGTTCGAAATCCTGGAGGCCGGCAAGCGGCCGGTCAGCGCCGTGGCCGACGACCTGGAGGCGCGCGACATCACATCGGTCGACGTCGCCGAGGACCGTTCCATCGGCATGACCATGCTGTTCGACGCCGGCCACAGCCTTGATGAACGAATCCTTGCCGAGCAGTTCGTCGATTAAGATTTCGCTGCTTCACAGGACGTTAATGCCGGCTGGGTAGTTTCCCTCTTTCGGGGACCCAGCGCCCAGGTGTGCGTCGGTGCGGCAGCGATGAGCGGTTACAGATTCGACAGGTTGAAGGTGCTGGTCGTCGATGACAACCCGCACATGCGCAAGCTCGTCGTCGCGATCCTGCAGGCGTTCGGCGTCATCCAGATATTCGAGGCCGCCGACGGCACGCGCGCCTGGACGACGCTGCGCGAGGCCAATCCCGACGTCATCATCCTGGACTGGATGATGGAGGGGATGACCGGCATCGAGCTGGTCAAGATGCTGCGAACCTCGCCGCAGACGCCCAACCCCTTCGTGCCGATCATCATGCTGACCGGCTATACCCAGGTCGATCACGTGCGCCAGGCGCGCGATGCCGGGGTCAACGAGTTCCTCGCCAAGCCGGTGTCGGTGAAGGCGATCATGTCGCGCCTGGTCTCGGTGATCGAGAACCCGAGGCCCTTCGTGCGCACCAAAGCCTATTTCGGCCCCTGCCGCCGCCGCCGCGGCAAGGAAGAATATCGCGGGCCAGAGCGCCGCGCGATGTCGAGCGAAAGTTTCGAAACGGAGACCGCCGCGTAACGCGCGGCAGGAGACAACGCGCATGGCACGCCAGCTACCGATCGAAATCTTCATGCCGCCCAACATCCTCAAGGCCAAGGTCGGCAGCGCCATCGGCGGCATCGACATGGCCGCGATCAAGCGTGCCGAAGCGGCGATGGAAGCGCTGAAGGTCGAATTCCACGACTGGCTGGCCGACGACGTGGCGCGGCTGGGCGCCTGCCGCGACCGCTTCGACGCCGAACGCTCGGCGGCGGCGCGCGCGGACCTGTTCTGCGCGGCGCACGATCTGAAAGGCCAGGCCGACACCTTCGGCTTTCCGATGATCGCGCGCATCGCCGCCTCGCTGACCAAGCTGCTCGACGGGTTGCCGGCGTCGGCCGAGGTGCCGCTGGGGCTGGTCGACGCCCACAGCGCGGCGATCCGCGTCGTGTTCCGCGACAAGATCAAGACCCCGAGCGACCAGGTCGCCCGCGTGCTGACCGAGGAGCTCGAAGCGCGGGTGAAGGAAGCGATAAAGACCGCGTAGCCGCCGTATCGCTTCAGCGTCCAAGCCGCTCGATTTTAGGCTGCGGGTTTCCCGACCAGGTCAGCCGGACAACATCGCCCTGCCGCACCGACTGCACGGCGTGGGGCCATAACGCGACGATGCAGGTTCCGCCCTTGTGCCGGACGGACGGATAGATGATCCCGTTGAGGCCCTCGCCGCGCACCCGATCCGCCAGCGCGTTTCCCGCGCGATAACCGATCGTGTTGTCGGCGTTCAGACAAGGATGCCCGGGCGCGTCTCGCAGATCGAGATATTCTCCCGCCAGGCTTGCGAACATCTCTGCGTACTCGACTACGGCATCGAACGCGCCGCTGCGTTGCTGAAACTCCGTGATGTGATGGATGACTTCGCGAAGCGATGTCTCGACGTCCAGGCTGGCATACCACGCGCCGCGAGACGGACCGTTGAATCGGTTCAGCTCGCGCGGCTTGGCATAGGCGAAGCTGGCGTTGACGAACGTGGCATGCGGAACACCGTAGATGAATTCCTTTGCGCCGATGCCTTCCAGGCCGCGCTGCTCGGCAACGCGGCGGTCGCTCGTCGCACCTTCGATCTGCGCCAATTCGTCGAGTTCTTCGCTGCTCGACACGAGATTTTTCAATACGGAGTCGCGCAGCCGCGCGGTCGTGACCAGGCGCACGGTCCTGGCGAAGGCTTCCGTGACGACCGGCAACCCGTCCAGCGTCACGGATCAGAGACCACCGCGAACGGCATCGATATAACGCCGCACTTCGATCATGCGGGGGATGCCGCCGGCGATCATCGCATCGAGCGGCGAACGGTTTTCGAACAACGGCCCGCTGTTGAGACGCTGCGGCCACTTATCCGCTGCGTCGTTCGCGATCAGAAGATGCAGACCTTTGAAGATGCCGACCAGCGCCGAGACGCGGGTCAACTGATCCTGCGTCAACGCCTCCATGCGCTCACCGCGCTTGATGCGTTCCCAGGTACTCAGTGAGACTCCCAGGAGCGCTGCCGCGTCGGTGTTGGAGACGCCCCAACGCGCGACGACCTTGCGAAACGCCTTGATCGCCGTACCCGACAGGCGGGTGCGGTCCGAAGCGTTAGAGAATGTCTGCGGTTCCTGCGTCTGCGAGCGCTTAGACTCAAACGCCAACTCACTCCAAGCCATAGCCTTCTCCTGAAGGGAATATATCCATCATTTGACGGACCGTCAAGATACACCTGCACCAAGGCGGCGAGCCGGTGCAACCGGCTTGCGACGGAATGTACTTGTGGGGATGTACGTGAATTGGGATTTGGACCGACTCGGTTCAAGCCAGCGGCGAAAATAATTTTCGTCTTCTGTATCCACATCGCTGAGCGAATTTTGCGGCGGAATGCGCCGAGAAATTCGCATGCCTGCGTGGATACAGAATTCCGCCGACGTGCAGCACAATATTTTGTTTCGCGCGAAAATAATTTTCTTGCCGCGTTGGACGCGGGAAGTCCTACACCGCCGTGCGCATGCTCTCCGAGGTTTGCGCGTAGCCGGCGTCTTCGCGGATTTTCAGGATTTGGCCTTCAGGGGTGTTTTCGACCCAGGGCGTTACCGGCAGAACCTTCGTCGCACGCGCCGCTGCGATGGCTTCGGCGACGCTCTTGGAATTGTCCAGCTTCATAAGGTTGAGCTTGGTCGGGAAGATCACGCTCCATTTCTTGCGGTCGGCGATGGCGCCGCTGGGCGTGGTCCAGACGGAGTCGACCGACTCGTGGCCGTCATGGCTGCCGGCATGGCCAACCGGCGAGACCGCCAGGAAGAAATGGGTGTCGAAGCGCTTGGGCATGTTGGCCGGCGTGATCCAATGCGCGAAGTGCACGAGCTGGTCGAGCGCCAGGCGCAGCCCTTCCTTCTCCAGCACTTCGGCGAGCACCGCTTCGCGCTTGTCGAGTAGCGGGCGGTAGTGCTGCAACTCGTCGAGACGCTGGGCGCTGACGAAGCCGCCGGTGCGGGCGTCGCGGGCGAGCAGGATGCCGGATTCCTCGAAGGCTTCGCGGATGGCGCCGGCGCCGAGCGCGCGCATCTCCGCCGTCCAGCCTTCGCCGCCGTCGCAATGCGCCGCGAGCGCCGCGTCGCTGTCGCCCTTCTCCAGCTTGCCGCCGGGAAACACCAGCGCGCCGGCGACGAAGTCGATCTGATGGTGGCGCTTGACCATGAACACTTCGAGCCCCGCCTCGCCGTCGCGCAGCAGCAGGATGGTGGCGGCCGGCACGGGCACGGCGGCCGGTTTGGCGGTCTCGGACATGGTCCCTCGCTTTGTTTTCACGAAGCTAGCGCGTGATCGCCGCCGCCGCCAAGCTCACGCCCAGCGCCGCCGTCAGCACGACATAAAAGCCGCCGGCGCCCATGGCGGTGACGGCGCCGCCGACCGCCAGCGGTCCGAAGATCGAGCCGAGGCCGAACAGCAGCACCAATCCTGCCGCAGCGGCAACGCGGTTTTGCGGCGCGATGGCGTCGTTGGTGTGGGCGGCGGAGATCGCGTACATCGGAAAGATCAGCGCACCGGCCAGCGCCGAGGCGGCGTAGATCGCGGCGGCGCCGTGGCCGTCGGCCCACAAGCCGAACAATGAGCCGGCCATGCCGCCGGCCGACATCAATGCAATGGTGCGGCGGCGGCCGAAATGATCGGACAGCCAGCCCAAGGGGAATTGCAGCAGCGCGCCGCCGGCCATCGCCAGCGCCATGAACAGGCTGACATGGACGACGTCGAAGCCGCTCTTCTGGGCGTAGACCGGACCAAAGGTGAAGACGACCGACCACGTCACGCCGGCCAGAACCGTGGCGATGGCGCCGAGCGGCGAGGCCAGAAACAGCCTGACGATGCCGAACGGCTCCGGCGGCAGGCGGTGCGGCGCGGTATGACGGGCGACGAGCACCGGGATGGCGCCGACCACGAAGATGGCGGCGGCGAGCAGGAACGGCACCAGGCTTTTGGGATCGCCGAGGCCGAACAATAGTTGCGCCAGCGTCATCGCGATCATCTGGACGACCATGTAGATGCTGAAGACGCGGCCGCGCTTGTCGTTGGAGACGCGGTCGTGGATCCAGCTCTCGGCGGCGATATAGGCGCTCGACAGCACGAAGCCCGAGGTAAGGCGCAGCACCGACCAGGCCAGCGGCGTCACCAGGAAAGCGTGCGCCGCGATCACCAGCGCGGCGCAGACGGTGCCGATCCACATGGCGTTGACGTGCCCAGCGCGGCCGATCACGGCGCGGCTGACCAGCGGCGCGGCGCTGTAGCCCACATAGTAGCTCGCCATGACGATGCCGACGGTGGCGGCGGGAAATTCCAGCGCGGCGCGAAAGCTGAGCAGGCTCGTCTGCAGGCCGTTGGCGGTCTGGACGAAGAAGATCGTGACGATGACGGCCCAGACCGAGACGACGGCGGCGCGCATGAAGTCCCCTGCTCTGGGGTGCAGCGTCTAGCTGGTGGGGCGCGCGTCGGCAACCGGGCTGAGCGAGGACAAGACGTCCATCACCGCCGGCGTCATCAGGAAGGCCGGCGTCGGCAAGCTGCCGTCGCTCTCGGCTTCGTTCGAGAAGAAGCCGTGGCTCGGGCGCCAGGAGGCGAAGCTGGAGAGCAGCGCGTCGGTGTTCGTCGGTGTCGCGAAGCCGTTGTCGACGACGGTGGCCGGCGCGGTGTTGGTCGTGGGCTTGATGGGCACGATATCCAGCGTGGTAGCACCGCTCGGCTGCTGGAGGGCCCAGTTGTAGACCTCGCGCACCGACTTCGGCGTGCCGTCGCGGTGGTAGAAGACGTTGCGGTTGGCGTCGGCGGCGGCGGGGAAGGCGTTGGCCGCGGTGGCGTTGGGCTGGCTGTCGTTCATGCGGATCAGGCGGCAGGCGGCGTCGGTGCCGAGGAAGTGCGCGGCATAGAGTTCGCCGCCGCAGACGTCGCGTCCCAGCGCGCTCTGCAGGTCGGCGCGGGTCGCCTGGGCGAACTCGCCGGCCATCAGGGATGCGACCTGGGGGTCCTTGCGCAAGGCAAGAATTGCCTGGCGGTCGGCGGAATTTGACGTGCGGAAACGGCCGTCGCTGCCTTGGGTGATGGCGTTGGCGAAAGAGCCGAGGCCGTGCTTGGCGCCGTAGGTCTTGACCACGCCGAGCCAGGTCTGCTCGACGAACTGGAACAGGCCGGCGGCCGAGGACCTGCCCGCTTGCGCCGCGGGTTTCAGGCCCGATTCGCGGGTCGCGGTGCCGAGCAGATAGTCGAAATCGGCGCCCGTCGCCTGCGCCGCGCGCTGCAGGCTGGCGAGGACCAAGGACCGGTCTGACGTGGCGTTTGCGGCTTCTGCGCGCATGGCAACGGGTTCTCCTGCGCCTGTCGGAGCAACGACCGTGCCAGCCTGGTTAATGGGCGTTTACGAAGCGCGCGATGAAGCGGGAGCGGGCCGCGTCGTCGTAAGGCACCGCCGGGCTGTGGCCCCAGACGGGTCCGGGCCAGGCGGGATCGCCGGGGTTTCGCGCCACGATGTGGACGTGCAATTGCGGCACCAGATTGCCGAGGGCGCCGACGTTCAGCTTGGCGGCGCTGGTGAGGTGCTTGAGCGTCTGCGCGGCGCGCGCGATCTCGTCCATCAGGGTCGCGCGATCCGGCGGCGACAGATCGGTCAGCTCGACGAGACCGGTGTGGCGCGGCACCAGGATGAGCCAGGGGTAGCGGGCGTCGTTCATCAGCAGCAGGCGCGACAGCGGTCCGTCGGCGACGAACGCGGTGTCGGCTTCAAGACGCGGATGTAGCGTAAAATCTGCCATCGCTTTGCTCGCGGTTACGGAATCGAACATAACCGTTCCCTCGCGGACGGAGAACGGGTTGCGGATCGGGATCATCGGGTGCGGGATCGCCGGGCA
>CAYXMO010000179.1:0-6667 GCA_964465935.1 uncultured Rhizobium sp. | reverse complement strand
CGTATAACGGTTTAGCAAACCGCCGCCTTCAGCCACTCGGCCACAGCTCCAATCCGTCCCTCGCGGGCAGGTGGGCGACTTTTGCCCTAGATTGTCCGCAGCCTCAAGAGCACCGGAAATCCGCGAAAAATCGCCGGCTGCTCGCACCTTTGCTCCCGCCACCGCCGCCCGCCGCCGACGCATCGCACGAATCTTGCGCGTTCATCCTAAACCCGTTGTTTCCCTTGTAAGCATGCCCTGACAGGCGCAGCATTGCGTGACAGCGGGGGCTGACCCATCGGGCTCGCCTGTCCACCGGCGAGTCCGACCTGCGGTTTGCAACGCCGCCAACGGAGGAACGACATGCTGGTCAAACACATCCTGAGCGACAAGGGCCGCGACGTCGTCGGCATCGCCAGTGACGCGACGCTGTCGGAGGCGGCGCAGCTTCTGGCGCGCAAGCGCATCGGCGCCATCGTCGTGCGCGGCGAATCCGGCGCGCTGGCCGGCATCCTGTCGGAGCGCGACGTGGTGCGCGCCGTCGCCGACGAGAGCGTCGGCGCCCTGGCGCGTCCGGTCAGCGCCTATATGACGCGCGCGGTCGCGACCTGCGGCGAGCAGGATTCGATCGAGGACCTGATGGAGATGATGACCATCGGCCGCTTTCGCCACGTGCCCGTGGTCGAGAACGAGCGCGTCACCGGCATGATTTCGATCGGCGACGTCGTCAAGACGCGCATCGCCGAGACAGTGCAGGAAGCCGCGTCGCTGCGCGAATACATCACCGCGGCCTGATCGGCCGCACGCGACCGCGCCTGAGGGACGGCTTAGCGTCGGCCGCAATGTTCCGTCGTGCCGCATATTTTCTGGCTGCCATCGTCGCGTGCGCGCCGCCCTCGCTCGCCGCCGCGCCGCGGTCGGCGTGCGAAATCCGGGTGAACCGGTTCGCGGCCGCGCATCCGCAGGCCGGTCCCACCGACTACTTGAACGCCGGGTTCTTCTATTTCGGAAGAATTTCACCGCCGCATCCGCCGCCCGCCTATCGCGATCTGCATCCCTCCATCGCCTGGATCGGTGCGCCGGGCGGCGGATTCGGCGCGCACTTCATTGGTCCGTTTACGCCGACGCCGGACGCGACTGCGAATGCGAGGATCATCGATGCGTTGGTCAACCACATGGATCGGGCCTACACGCGTGCGATGGGGCGTCCGCAGCCTGGCGGCCGCTTCATCGCGATCGCCTTCACCTCTTCGCAGCAGGGCTACGTCGACATCCGCAACGGCGATTTCTACTTCATGGGGCAGAACTAGCCGCGCCGGCGTCACGCCCGCCGCGCTTTGCGATGCCCGCCCGGCGTCACGCCCATCTGCTGGCGGAACGCGGCGATGAAGGCGCTGGTCGAGGCATAGCCGGAATCGGCGCCGGCCTGGGTCACGCTGGCGCCCGCATGCAGCGCCGTGATCGCATGGATCAGCCGCAGGCGCTGGCGCCATTCGGCGAAACGCATCGCGGTCTGCGCCTGAAAGACCCGCTGCACCGTGCGCGCGCTGATCCGCGCCGCGCGCGCCAGCGCCGGCAGGGTGCGCGCCTCGGCGGGATCGGCGCACAGCTTGCGCGCCAGGGCCTGCACCCGCGCGTCGCGCGGCATCGGCAGGTGCAGCACCAGCCGCTCGGCGCGCGCCAGCTCGTCCAGGCACACCCCGGCCAGCCGCTCGTCGGCCTCGACGCCTTCGACCAGCATCCGCCGCGTCACGATGTGCAGGATCAGCTCGCGCAGCAGCGGGCCGACTTCGATCGCGGTGCACTGCGCCGGCAGGGCGCCGCTGCGCTCGGGCGGCACATATATAGTGCGCATCGCCACCGCGCCGCGCATCGCGATGGCATGCACCACGTCCGGCGGCGCCCACAAGGCGCGTCCCGGCGGCACCAGCCACAGCGCGTTCGCCGCCTCGACCCGCATTGTGCCGGCGCTCGCGAAGATCAGCTGGCCCCAGCGGTGGCTGTGCGCTTCGAGCACATGGCCGCTGGAAAAGCTCTGTCCCAGGCTGCGCAGGGCATAGCGCGGCATGTGTCGCCTTTTCGACAGTATCGGTCGTTTCGATGATATCGCGCCAAGGGGCGCCGCGCAAAACTGCGCCCGGTCCCTGGGGATTGCGCCGTGCCCAACCATGTCCGCTTCTTCGCCATCACCGCCGACGATGTCGAGCGCGCCCGCGCGTTCTACGAAGCGGTGTTCGGCTGGACCTTCGAGGATTGGGGGCCGCCGGGCTTCTATCTGATCCACGGCGCCGGCCTGTCCGGCGCGCTGCAGGAGCGGCACGAGCCGCTGGCCGGCACCCATCCGCGCTCGTTCGAGCTCACGGTCGGGGTCGACGACATCGACGCCATCGCGCGCAAGGTCGTGGCCGCCGGCGGCGTCATCACGATGCAGAAGACGCATCTGGAGACCGTCGGCACGCTGATCCACTTCACCGACAGCGAAGGCAACCGCATGGGGGCCATGCAATACGACTCGGACGGCGCGCGCGCATGAGCATCCTGAACGATCCCAAGCTCGAAGCCTTTCTCGACGCGCTGCACGCGCAAAGCGCCGGACAAGACGACGCGATCGCCGCCTATTTCCGCCGCCGCATCCAGGAAGGCACGCTGCGCTGGGACGGGTTCGACGCCGAAACCAACAGTTTCTTCGCCGACAAGATGGTGGCGCTGGAGAAGGTCAAGGCCGAGTATTGCTACGCGTTGTGCCGCGCCATGGGCGCCAAACGCATCGTCGAATGCGGTACGTCCTTCGGCGTTTCGACTCTCTATCTCGCCGCTGCCGTGAGAGACAATGGGGGAGGGGCGGTCATCGCTACCGAGTACGAGCCGGCCAAGGCCAAGATCGCGCGGCGCAATTTCGAGACCGCGGGGCTGGCGCGCTACATCGACCTGCGCGAAGGCGATCTCAAAGACACGCTGAAGACCATCGAAGGCGCTGTCGATTTCGTCCTGCTCGACATCTGGACCGAGGCGGTGATGCCGGCGCTGCGCAACATCGCGCCGCATCTGCGTCCCGGCTCGGTGATCGTCGCCGACAACACGGTGCAGTCGCGCCGCGGCTACGAGGCCTATTTCGCCTTCATCGCCGATCCAAAGAACCGCCTGCGCACCCTGACCCTGCCCTTCGAGGGCGGCCTCGAAATGACGCTGCGGGTTTAGCGCGAGTTCCGGCGGAACGCGCGCCGGCCCCGCACGTTGACTGCGCGAGGTTCGCTTCACAGGAGAAGCCCATGAAACTTCGTGCTCTGATGCTCGGCAGCGCGCTGCTGTTCGCCGCGCTGCCGGCCTTCGCTGACGTCTACGCCACCAATCCCACGCCCGGCGAACGGGCCCAGACCGAGCAGCTCAACGCCGGCGCCGCGGCGCGGGCGCACAGCGATGCCGACCAGGACGCCGCCGCGCGCGCCGACTTCAACGCCCGCCAGGACGCCGTCGACCGCGACCGCGCCCGCTACCAGGCCGACCGCGCCCGCTATGAGCGCGACCGCGCGCGCTACGACCGCGATTATGGCGATGCCCGCCGCTGGGATGTGTTCTTCGGCCATGGCCGGTTCCAGGATGTCGAAGCGCTCTCGCCGCGCCAGCTCATAGGTCTGCGCGTCAGCACCCGTGGCGGCGGCCGTGTCGGCCTGATCCGCGATGTCGATACCAACCGCTACGGCCGCATCAGCCGCGTCGCCATCGGCATCGGCGGCGGCAACGCCGCCTGGGTCGACACCGACGATTTGCGCTACGACCCGGCGACCAACGTGGTCTACACCACCCTGTCACGCGACCAGGTCGGCGCCATGGCACGCCTGCGTTATCCGCGCTTCTGACCTGCGCCCGGCGCAGGAGCCCTGCCGCACCGTAGCGAGGCGAAGGTGGGCCTGCCACGCCGTGACGAAGGCGGGCCTGCCGCGCCGTAGCGAAGCGAAGGCGGGTGTTGCGCCGAAATCACGAAGGGCCGGTTTTCGCCGGCCCTTCGCTTTTTAAGGAACGTCCGCGTCCCCATATCGTTGTCATAACGGAACTGAAGGCGGCGCCGGATCATGGCCATCTCGAAATTCGCGGTTTTTTGCGTCGCGGCGGTGTTCGCCGGCGGCGCCACGGCGGGCTTGGCGATCGACAGCCGCGCGGTTCCCGCCGCCCAGGTCAGCGAAGCCAGCGTCGCGACTCCGATCTCCGCCATCGCCAATCCGGACGACGCGTTCAAGAACGTCCGCGTCCAGCTGGTCTCGGGCAAGACCGTCGGCCATGTCGTCGCCATCGCGACGAACGGGGCGGGCCGCGCCACCCGCGTGCGCCTGGAACTCGCCGACATGCCGTCTGAGCGCATCTGGGTCGACCAGAGCGATCTCAGCTACAGCCGCAGCCGCGACGTCATCGTCGCCCACGACATCCACGCCCCGGCGATGGCCGTGGCCGACGCGCGGTAACCAAAGGCGCGCGGCATTGGGTTGGCGGGCGGCAATGCCGCGCGCCGGAAACTACCCTTCCATCCCCACCGCTTCGCGCAGCGCTTTGGTCCATGGCAGCCAGCGGTCGTCGGGTCCGCGGATCCCGTCCCACAGCATGTTGTTGCAGACATAGCCGACCGCGACGCCGCTCTCGGGATGCGCGAAGCCCATCCGCCCGCCGGCGCCGGCATGGCCGAACGAGCCGTCGCCCAGCATCGGCTCCACCCGGCGATTGAGCTCATAGCCAAGACCCAGACGCTGCGGATCGGCGTTGGGCAGCTTGGCGAAGTCGCCCGGGGCTTTGAGCCCGTCGGTCTGCGGCGCCCGTGCCCGCTCCACTGTCTCGGGTTTCAGGAGCCGCACGCCGCCGACCTCGCCGATCGTCGCCGCATACATCCGCGCCAGCGACGCGGCGTTGCCGATCATGTTGGCCGCCGGGATTTCGGCGGCATGACCGTCGCGGGCGTTGATCATCTGGATCGCTTCGTCGGTGCTGACCAGCATGTGCATCATGGTCTTGGCCAGCCGGCTCTCAGTATCGATGCCGAAGCCGGCGAGCAGCGGCGTCCATTGCTCCACGGTCAGCGACGGGCGGTCTGAGAAGTGCGGCGCCACGCGGTGCTCCTCGCTCTGCGGCAGTCCGATCCACATCTCCAAACCGAGCGGCCCCGCGATCTCGTCGGCGAAGAAGCGTCCCGGCGTCTTGCCCGAGACGCGGCGGATCACCTCGCCGACCAGATAGCCATAGGTCACCGCGTGATACATAGAGGCCGTGCCGGGCTCCCACAGCGGCTCCATCGCCGCCAGCGCCGCGATGCATTTGTCCCAGTCGAGCAGTTCGCGCGGCCCGATGCCGCTGGCAGGCTCGAAGCTCGTCAATCCCACGCGATGCGAGAGCAGATACGACACCGGCACCTCGGCCTTGCCGGCCTGGCCGAACTGCGGCCAGTACCGCGTCACCGGCGCGTCGAGATCGAGCAGTCCGCGCTCGGCCAGCATGTGGGCTGAGGTCGCGACCGCGCCCTTGGAGCACGACATCGTCACCGCCAGGGTCCGATCCGTGTACGGACGATCCTTGATCTTGTCACGCCCGGTCCACAGGTCCACGACCTTCTTGCCGTGCCGGTAGACACAGAGCTGCGCCCCGCCTTCGTCCGCCGCCTGGCCTTCGATGAAGGCGTCCTTCAGCTTTTCGAAACCCTTCGCAACCGTTCCGCCGATGTCGCGCATGACGCCGCTCTCCCACGCTCCGCCGCGATTGTGCCGCTCAGGGCTGCGCGCTCAAGGGCACCAGCACGATGCCGCGCGCGCCGGGCGGCAAAGTCCCGTTGCGGAATTTCGTTTGCGGCGCCGCTTTCGCGACCGCCAGCAGCACGGCGCGGCGGATGTCGTGCTCCAATTTGTCGGCGACCGCGTCGGGCAGCGCGACGCCGCCCAGATCGACCACGATCTTGGTGCCGCCGCCTTGCGCGCTGGTGCTGCCGGCCGCCGCCGCTGCCAGCGCGGCCGTCAGGACAACGCGGCGATTGGGGGCCTTTGGCGGATCGTGCGGCATCGAACGAATTCCTCGTGGCCGAGCCACAAAATGCGGAGGGCGTCGCCGTCATGCTAACCACAGAAAATCAGGCCGAATAAGGTCCGCAGCCGGCTCCGACCCCCGACATATAATTGCCGGCGGCGCGCGACCCTCTACATGATGTGGTTCCCCCCTGCCGTGCGGCGCGCAACGGCGCCGACTGCGGCAATCGCGCCTCCGCGGCCATCCACAGGGGCTCGAAAAAACCTGCTTTTTCCGGCGTTTTATCGTTTGACACGCTGGGAGCGCCCGCCTATACACCGCGCCTCGCCGGACGCGGGTGACGAATTCGCGACGACGACTAACTGTCGGATGGACGTAAGTCCGCGTACCGGCAGGGCTCTTTGACATTGTGATAACAGGAAGGGAGACGTGGGCGGCGGCTAGGCTAGCCACGCTTCGGATGCTTGCATCCGGGGCTGACTAATCGAGCAGCGACGTAACTGATTTGCTCGCGTTTCTCTGCAAGACATAAAACTTGAAGTCTGATCGGGTCGGGCCTGTGACGGGACCGGCGCGATCAACCCTTGTCAAAATGTCATGCGAACAAACGCGTTAAGAGCAATCAGCGCGTCGTCTGTTCAGGATCATAACTTGAGAGTTTGATCCTGGCTCAGAACGAACGCTGGCGGCA
>CAYXMO010000178.1:0-6668 GCA_964465935.1 uncultured Rhizobium sp. | reverse complement strand
CTCGGCGCCCGGCGGCTCCAGCGTCAGCCCGATCGCCATCGAAGACGAGCTGAAGCGCTCCTATCTCGACTATGCGATGAGCGTGATCGTGCAGCGGGCGCTGCCCGACGTGCGCGACGGCCTCAAACCCGTGCATCGCCGCATCCTCTACTCGATGCACGAGAACAACCGCGACTGGAACAAGCCCTACCGCAAATCGGCGCTGATCGTCGGCGACGTGATGGGCAAGTACCACCCGCATGGCGATCAGTCGATCTACGACGCGCTGGTCCGCATGGCGCAGGAATTTTCGATGCGCGTGCCGCTGATCGACGGCCAGGGCAATTTCGGCTCGGTCGACGGCGATTCGCCGGCCCAGATGCGTTACACCGAGGTGCGGCGCGCCAAGATCGCGCACGCTTTGAGCGAAGACATCGAAAAAGACACCATCGAGTGGAAGGACAATTACGACGCGTCGGAGCGCGAGCCGACCGTCCTGCCGGCACGCTTTCCCAACATCCTGGTCAACGGCGCCGGCGGCATCGCCGTCGGCATGGCGACCAACATCCCGCCGCACAATCTGGGCGAGGTGATCGCGGCCTGCCTCGCCTATATCCACGATCCATCGATCGGCCTTGAAGACCTCACCGAGATCGTGCCGGGTCCCGATTTCCCGACCGGCGCCTTGCTGATCGGCAAGCAGAACGCGCGCGCCGCGCTCGCCCGCGGCCGCGGCTCGCTCCTGATGCGCGCCAAATGCCATGTCGAGGAGATCCGCAAGGACCGCGAGGCCATCATCGTCACCGCGCTGCCCTATCAGGTGAACAAGGCCAAGCTGCAGGAGAAGATCGGCGAGCTGGTGCGCGACAAGCGCGTCGAAGGCATCAGCGACATCCGCGACGAGAGCGACCGCCACGGCATGCGGGTGGTGATCGAGCTCAAGCGCGATGCCTCGTCGGAAGTCGTGCTCAACCAGCTCTACCGCTTCTCCGAGCTGCAGACCACGTTCGGCGTCAACATGCTGGCGCTCAATGGCGGCCGGCCGGAGTTGATGAACCTGAAGTCGATGATCGGCGCCTTCGTCGCCTTCCGCGAGGAGGTCGTCACACGGCGCACCCGCTTCGACCTCGCCAAGGCGCGCGACCGCGGCCACATCCTGGTCGGCCTTGCCGTCGCCGTCGCCAATATCGACGAGGTCATCGCGCTGATCCGCGCCGCCGCCGACGCCGCCACCGCGCGCGAGCAATTGATGGCGCGCAGCTGGCCGGCGCGCGACGTCGGCCCGCTGATCGAGTTGATCGCCGATCCGCGTCACGTCATGCACGCCGACGGCACCATCAAGCTTTCGGAAGAACAGGCCAAGGCGATCCTCGATCTGCGCCTGCAGCGTCTCACCGCGCTCGGCCGCGACGAGATCGGCGAGGAGGTCGAAAAGCTCGCCGAGGCGATCAAGGACTATCTCGACATCCTGCGCTCGCGCCCGCGCGTGCTGCAGATCGTGCGCGACGAGCTGCAGGCGATCAGCGACGAGTTCGCCACGCCGCGCCTGACCGAGCTGGTCGATGCCGAGGTCGAGGTCGAGGACGAGGCGCTGATCGAGCGCGAGGATGTCGCGGTCACCGTCACCCATGCCGGCTACATCAAGCGCACGCCGCTGGACGAGTACCGGGTGCAGGGCCGCGGCGGCAAGGGCCGCTCCGGCATGGCGACCCGCGACGAAGACTTCGTCACCTCGCTGTTCGCCGCCAACAGCCATGCCTGGCTGGTGTTCTTCTCCTCCACCGGCATGGCCTACAAGCTCAAGGTCTGGCGCCTGCCGGAAGCCCGCATCCAGGGCAAGGGCAAGGCGATGGTGAACCTGTTGCCGCTGGCCGAGGGCGAGCGCATCACCACCATCCTGCCATTGCCGGAAGACGAGGCGCAGTGGGAGAAGCTCAACATCGTCTTCGCCACCAAGTCGGGCGACGTGCGGCGCAACGAGCTCTTCGACTTCGCCAGCATCAACCGCAACGGCAAGATCGCGATGAAGCTGGAGCCGGGCGACGGCATCGTCGACGTCAAGGTCTGCACCGACCAGGACGACGTGCTGCTGACCTCCAAGCTGGGCAAGTGCATCCGTTTCGCGTTGACCGACATCCGCGTGTTCAAGGGCCGCGACTCCACCGGCGTGCGCGGCATCAAGCTGAACAATTTCGGAAAAGAGGGCGGCGACGAGGTCGTCAGCCTGTCGCTGCTGCACCATTCCGACGCGACGACGGCCGAGGCGCGCGCCTATCTCAAGCAGAGCCGCGCCGCGCGCCGCGCCGCGCTGGGCGAGGAAGCCGAGGCGCCGATCGAAGACAATGCCGACGAGGGCGATGACGGCAAGGAAGACGTCGCGCTGTCGCCCGACCGCTACGCGGCGCTGGGCGCGCGCGAGCAGTTCGTCCTGGCGGTGTCGGAAACCGGCTACGGCAAGCGCTCCAGCTCCTACGAATACCGCCTCACCGGGCGCGGCGGCTCTGGCATCGTGGCGATGGACATGACCAAGAAGAACACCGCCATCGTCGCCGGCTTTCCGGTCGAGGAGAGCGACGACCTGATGCTGATTTCCAATCAGGGGCAGACGATCCGCGTTCCGGTCGCTACGATCAGCGTCCAGGGCCGCGGCTCGGGCGGCGTGACGGTGTTCCGCGTCGAGGGCGGCGAGCGCGTCGTCTCGGTCGAGCGGATCGAGGACGTCTCTAGCGAGGGGAGCGAATAACGTGGCGAAGTCGGGCAAGCATCGCATCGGCCTCTATCCGGGGACGTTCGATCCGGCGACGCTCGGCCATCTCGACATCATCAAGCGCGCGGTGAAGCTGGTCGATCACCTGGTGATCGGCGTCGCCACCAACGCCTCCAAATCGCCGCTGTTCACGCTCGAAGAGCGCATGGAAATGATGCGGCATGAGGCGGAGAAGCTGGCGGAGGGCCGCGCCACCATCGAAGTCTTGCCGGTCTCCGACGTCCTGATGGTGGATTTCGCCCAAAGCATCGGCGCCACCGTCGTCATCCGCGGCCTGCGCGCGGTGTCGGATTTCGAATACGAATTCCAGATGGCGGCGATGAACCAGCGCCTCAACATGGAGATCGAGACCGTCGTCCTGATGGCCGATCCGCGCATGCAGGCCATCGCCTCCAAGCTGGTGAAGGAAATCGCCCTGCTCGGCGGCGACGTCAAACCCTTCACCTCGCCTTATGTTGCCGAACGTCTCATCAAACGCTGCAAGGAACGCTCATAGATGGCCCGCGACAAGGAAAACACCCTGATCATGGAACTCAAGACCGGTCCGGTCGTGATCGCGCTGCGGCCCGATCTCGCGCCCAACCATGTCGCGCGCTACAAGGAGCTGGCGCGCAAGGGCTTCTACGACGGCGTCGTGTTCCACCGCGTCATTCCCGACTTCATGGCGCAGACCGGCGATCCGACCGGCACCGGCTCGGGCGGCTCGGACCTGCCGGATCTGAAGGCCGAGTTTTCGGCGGAGAAACACAAGCGCGGCACCCTGTCGGCGGCGCGCACCAACAATCCCAACAGCGCCAACAGCCAGTTCTTCATCTGCTTCGCCGACGCGCCCTGGCTCGACCGCCAATATTCGGTGTGGGGCGAGGTGGTCGAAGGCATGGAGCATGTCGACGCCATCAAGAAGGGCGGCGAGCACAACAACGGCGCGATCACCGGCACGCCGGACAAGATCGTCAAGCTGCGCGTCGAGGCCGACGGCTAGCTTTCGGCCGGCGATCCCGCCAGGCACAGCACGAATGTCAGCTCCGCGAGGCGGCCCTGGTTCGCGATGTCGGCGCCGGTCGCCTTGGCGCCGAGCGCGCGGATGCCGGCGAGATTGGCGCATTCGGCGACGCGGGCCGGCGCGATGCCCGCCGCCGCCGGCGCGAAGCCGGCTCTGACCGCCCTGACGCCCGGATAATATCCGACGCTCACCGCCTTGAGCGGCGCGAGTTTCGCACCCGCTTCGGTTCCCTGCGCCGAACCGCAGAATACGATCGCCGCCAAGGCGAAGGTCCATGCTCGCATGACGTATCCCCTTCTTCAGCCGCCGCCATCGAAATCCGCTGCGGTGCGAAAGCGAAGCGGAACCCGCGGTCAACGCCAAGGAAGGTTTGAACCGGCAGCGAAATATCGAATCAGAATCGATCGAACGGGTTCCCGTTCCGGAACCTGCCGGAACCTTCGCGCGGGAAGTTCGTCCGGCTACGGACAAATGATCTGGTTCGGGTAAGTCTTCGTTTGCGAAGCCGCGCGCCGGGCATTGCTGCTGCGCCGCCGCCGCGATTTGTTTTCCCTGCGGACGAAGAGGGGCTGTCTTTGAAGGGGCGGCTTGTAAGGGATGCGATGGGGCAATGCGCTCGCGCTGGCGGGCCTGCTGGCGTGCGGCTGGGCATCGGCGGCTGAGGCCGAGCCGCGCAGATTGTACGACCGCAAAGCCGATTGCGCGGTATTCGGCATCGCCGGTTTCGCGGCGACCCGCGCCGAATGGGACGGGCCGTGCGTGCGCGGCCTTGCCGGCGGGCGCGGGACCGCGACTTATTTCGACAAGGACGGCAATTCGCAGGCGGCCGCGGCATCGTTCCGCGACGGCCGCGTGCTCGACGGCGACGCCGATATCCGCTGGAGCGGCGGCGCCCACTATACCGGCCAGACGGTGGACGGCGCCGCGAGCGGCCACGGCATCCTGACCAACGCCGCCGGCGACCGCTATGAAGGCGAATGGAAGGACGGCGCCTTGAACGGCCACGGCTCCGTCGCGTGGGCGAACGGCGACCGCTACGAAGGCGATTGGGTGGGCGGCAAGGCGGAAGGCCGCGGCGTCCAGGCCTGGGCCAATGGCGAGACCTATGACGGGCCTTGGCATAACGATCTGCCCAACGGTCAGGGCACGGTGACGCGCAAGGATGGCTCGCACTACACGGCGCTGTTCGTCGACGGCAAGAAGCAGGCCTCGGCGGGCGCGGCGCCAGCGGCACCGGCGGCTGCCGCCGCGCTGCCCGCGTCACTGCTCGAAGGCTTCGCCGGCAAGACGCTCGTCGGCGTCGACGGATCGTCGGTGGCGCTGACGGCCAAGGACGGCGGCGTGCTGCGCACGCTGACGGCGCCGGACGGCACGGTGCAGAAGGCGGCCTACACCTTTCTCGGCAACGGTCTGGGCACGATCACCGACAGCGCTTCGCCGCCGCAGGTCATCGGCTTCTTCCGCGTGTTGTCGGACCGGATCGAGTTCACCTATGCCGACGGGCATTCCGAAGTGCTGACGCACGGCAGCGATGACGGGCTTTCGCTCGTCCTCAAAAGTGCGTCCGGCGAGCAGTCCTGTTCCAGCTGGTATCCGTCCGGCCACGTCTTCAGCGCGGATGAGCGCAAGGCTGCCGTCGCGGCCTATGCCCGCCGCCTCGGCGTCGATGCCGGCGCCGCGCCGCGCAATTCCTGCGCTGCGCCCGTGGCGACGCCGGTCCGCGCCACACCGCCGGCCGGTCCCCGGCACAAGCCGGCGCATGCGGCGCGCGAGATCGCGGCGGTGCCCGCCGGTCTCGTCACCACGGCGAACGGCTTGCAGACGGTTCCGGTGAAGCCCTCCACCGTGCATCCGATCGACGGGCCCATGGAGGTCGTGCCGGTCGAGGCGTCCGTCCTCGTCGACGAGCAGATCGCCTCCAATTGCCTGAAGGTCGACAGCGACGGCGCTTATTGGGGCTTTCGCAATCACTGCGGCTACGCGGTGCAGTTCGCCTATTGCCTGCTGCATGGCATCGACGCGATGACCGCCTGCGGCGGCGGCGGCGTGCCGGGTAGCGTTCCGGCGGACGGGTTCGGGGCGCTGTTCTCTGACACCTCGATCGGCGAGCGCGGCACCGAGCGCGATTTCCGCTGGGTCGGCTGCCGCGGCGGCGCCGGCGAGGTCGTGGCGCATCTCGACAAGGCCGATCCCGCATCGGGGCGCTGCCTGCGCGCCGGACGGACGGCGGCGCGCGACAATTGAACGGTCAACCGGAAAGGGCTGGAACATGAAGCGGATGATGGGCGCGGCGCTGGCGGGCTTGCTGGTCGCGAGCGGCACGACGGGGGCGTGGGCGGCGGGCTGCGCCACGGCCAAGGATGTCTCGGCGCTCGAAACGGCGGCGCTGCAGCAGGAGCTGATGGTCGCGGCGTTCAGCTGCCACGCGATAGAGCAATATAACGGCTTCGTGCTGGCGCATCGGCCCGAGCTGATGGACGCCGACGCGCGCCTGAAAGCGTATTTCGTGCGCACGAGCGGCGGCGATGCCGGCTATCACACCTACAAGACCGAACTGGCGAACGCCTCGTCGTTGCGCAGCCTTCACGACGCGGACTCTTTCTGCGCCGATGCCAACGACGATTTCGAGACCGCGTCGGACGGACCTCTGTCGGCGGCGCTCGATGCGCATCCTTGGTTGGCGGCCTCTTACCCCGCGTGCACGCCGGGCGTGGCCGAGCTGGCCGCTGCCTCGCCGCCGCCGCGCGCCGCGGCGCACAGCGATCGCCACGCCGGCGGGATGGACGGCGACCTGTCGGCGCCGGCGCCGCATCGCCGCCTCGAAGCGGACAGCCTTTAGGCGCGTCGCCGCCGGCGTGCTATAGCGTCGCGCATGCCAAGGCCCGCGCGCAATCCGCCGCCTGAATTCCGGCTGGCCGC
>CAYXMO010000177.1:0-6697 GCA_964465935.1 uncultured Rhizobium sp. | reverse complement strand
TTTTGAGATTGACCTCGTGGTCGGAGGTATCGACGCCGGCCGAGTTGTCGATCGCATCGGTGTTGATGCGCCCGCCGTTGCGGGCATATTCGATGCGGCCCAGTTGCGTCGCGCCGAGATTGGCGCCTTCGCCGATCACCTTGGCGCGGACCTCGCCGCCATTGACGCGCACCGCGTCGTTGGAGCGGTCGCCGGCTTCGAGATGGGATTGCGACGACGCTTTGATGTAGGTGCCGATGCCGCCGAAGAAGAGCAGATCGGCTTCGGCTTTCAGCAGCGCCTTGATCAATTCCAGCGGCGACAGCTTGTCGGCGGTCACGCCGGCCAGCGCCTTCACGTCCGGCGTCAGCGCGATCTCCTTCAAGGTGCGCGGGAACACGCCGCCGCCCTTGCTGATCAACGCCTTGTCGTAGTCCGCCCAGCTCGAGCGCGGCAGGTCGAACATCCGCTTGCGCTCGGTCCAGCTGGCGTGCGGATCGGGATCGGGGTCGAGGAAGATGTGGCGGTGGTCGAACGCTGCCAGCAGGCGCGTCTGCCGCGACAACAGCATGCCGTTGCCGAACACGTCGCCCGACATGTCGCCGACGCCGATCGCGGTGAACGGCTCCTTCTGGATGTCGCGGCCCATCTCGCGGAAATGGCGCTTGACCGCTTCCCAGGCGCCCTTGGCGGTGATGCCCATCTTCTTGTGGTCGTAGCCATGGCTGCCGCCGGAGGCAAAAGCGTCGCCGAGCCAGAAGCCGCGCCCTTGCGCAATGCCGTTGGCGATGTCGGAGAAGGTCGCGGTGCCCTTGTCGGCGGCGACCACCAGATAGGGATCGTCGCCGTCATGGCGCACGACGCCGTCCGGCGGCACCACCTTGCCATCGGCGTCGAGATTGTCGGTGACGTCGAGCAGGGCGTTGATGAATATCTTGTAGGCGGCGATGCCGGCGTCCTGCACCGCTTCGCGCGCCGCGTTGACCGGCAGCTGCTTGGGATAGAAGCCGCCCTTGGAGCCGACCGGCACGATGACGGCGTTCTTGACCTGCTGTGCCTTGACGAGGCCGAGCACTTCGGTGCGGAAATCCTCGCGCCGGTCGGACCAGCGGATGCCGCCGCGCGCGATGCGGCCGAAGCGCAGATGCACGCCTTCGACCTGCGGCGCGTAGACGAAAATCTCGACATGCGGCCTGGGCAGCGGCAGGTCGTCGAGATTCTGGGAGTTCAGCTTGATCGCGACATAGGATTTCGGCGCGCCGGCGTCGCCGCGCCGGTAGAAATTGGTGCGCAGCACGTTGTCGACGACGTTGCGCAAGCGGCGGATGATGCGGTCGTCGTCGAGGCTGGCGACGTCGTTGAGGGCGCCGTCGATGCGCTTGGCGATGGTCGCGGCGTCGTGTTCGAGATGCGCCGCGCCTTGCGGATCGTTTTGCGCCTGGAACAGTTCGACCAGCAGGCGCGCCAGGTCGGGATTGCGCGACAGCGCATGCTCGACATAGTCCTGGCTGAAGGCAAAGCCGGCCTGGCGCAGAAACTTCGCCAGCGTCCGCAGGATCGTCACGTCGCGCCATTCCAGGCCGGCGCTCAGCACCAGCCGGTTGAAGCCGTCGCTTTCGCAATGTCCCAGGATCACGGCGTGGAAGGCGTCTTCCAGCGGCTGCTTGATCTCGGCGAGGTCGGCGGCGCCTTCGTCGGCACGCTCCATCAGGAAATCGAGGACGTTGGCTTCGTGATGCCAGCCGTCGCCGGTCTTCAGCGTCAGTGGGAAGGAGTCCTCGGCGATGACCCTGAGGCCGAGATTCTCGAAGATCGGCAGCGAGGCCGACAGCGGCATCACTTCGCCCAAGATATAGAGCTTGAGGCGAAGCGCGCTGTGGGCGTCGCTGTGCTTGCGATAGACGCGGGCCTGCACTTTGGGGCCGTGCTCGATCCCCGCCAGCGCCGCCAGGGCGTCGAGGTCGTGGACTGCGTCCATCGGCGAGAAGCTGCCGCGATAGCCCGGCGAGAACTGGGCCTGGCGCTGCTGCAGCAGGCGCATGCCGTCGCTCTCGCCGTGCACCGCTTCCATGGCGTCGGCGAAACCGTCGTCCCAAGTGCGGATGGCGCCGCGAATCTGATCTTCGAGGTGCTGCACCGAGACCGGCGGGCGCTCGCCCTCGCCGCGCCCGACGATGTAGTGGACGCGCGCCAGCACCGAATCGTCGATCGTCGGCGTCGAGGCCGACATCCGTCCGTTCAGCGCCTTGGCGAGGATCATGTGAATGCGCTCGCGGGCATGGGTGTCGTAGCGGTCGCGCGGCACGAAGACGAGGGCGGAGACGAAACGGTCGAAGCGGTCGAAGCGCAGGAAGACGCGCACCGTCGGGCGCTCGCCCAAGCGCAGGATGCCTTGCGCGGTGGCGAAGAGGTCGTCCTCGGCGATCTGGAACAGCTCGTCGCGGGGATAATTGTCGAGGATATGGGTGAGTGCCTTGCCGTCATGGCTGGCCGGCGGCAGTCCGGCGCGGGCGATGACGTTGCCGACCTTGCGCTTCAACAGGGGGATATCGCCGGGGCGGCGGCTATAGGCCGACGAGGTGAAGAGGCCGACGAAGCGGCGCTCGCCGGTCAGCGTGCCGTCGGCGTCGAAGGTCTTGATGCCGACATAGTCCATGTGGACGCGGCGATGCACCAGGCTGCGCTCGTTCGACTTGGTGATGATCAGCGGCGAAGGCTGGGTGAGGAACGCCTTGACCTCCGGCGTCAGCGCGGCGCGGTCCGGTCCGCGGCGGATGACGCGCGCTTCGGCGTCGCAGAGCACGCCCAAGCCGCTGGCGAAGTCGGGCTCCAGCGCGCCGTCGCCGTCGGCCACGAAGCGGTAGTCGCGGGCGCCGAGAAACGTGAAGTGGTTGTCGCCGAGCCATTCGAGCAGCGCGAGATTTTCGGTCAGCTCCTCGGCGGACACCTTGGGCGGACGGGCCTTGAGGTCGGCCATCGCGTCGCGCAGCCGCAGCATCATCGCGCGCCAGTCGCGCACCGCGACGCTCACTTGCGCGAAGGTCGCTTTGGCGCTGTGCACGATCGCGGCCTGGCGCACCTCGCTCATCACCGGTTCGAGCACCAGGACGATGACGCTGAGCGGCTGGCCGGCGCGCTGGACGATGGGGTGGAACACGGCGCGCAGGCGGCCGCCGCCGGCGCTGACATCGGCGATCAGCGAATCGAACAGGAACGGCTTGTCGTCGTTGACCGCGACCAGGACGTGGTCGTTCTCGCCATAGGCGTTGTCTTCGTCGCGGGCGCAGAACAGCGTGACGTCAGCGGCGCCCGGCTGGTGCGCCGGAATGCGGGCCAGGACGAGGCGCGCCAGGGCGGCCAGCCCCTCCGGCGTATAGCGGTTGACGTCGTCGGGCGAGGCGTTGGCATAGAGCGCGGCGAAGAAGGCGGCGAGCGCGGGATCGCTTATCGCCGCCGCCGCGGCGCGCAGGCGCTGCGCCGCATCGGCTTCGTTCTGGCGCGTGACATGCGCGGCGTCGTCGGAATGGGGCATGGGGCCTTTCGCGGAGCGACCGATGGATGGGCCGCTGCTCAACACCCGCGCCGCCGCAATCGATCTTATTTCGGGGCGCAGATTATCCTTACCCCCGCGGCCGGAAAACCCTTTGAACTGCGATATTTACGAGACGGTCAGGCCGTGCGGCAGGGCGGCGGCGCTCTCCCGCTCGCTGCGCCGTGCCGCGGCGATGACGCCGCCGGCGACCACGGCGCAAGCGATGAGCACCAGCGCCGAGGCCAGCGCGCCATCGGCGAAGGGACGCAGCACGCAAGCGAATGCCGTCAGCGCCGCCACCGGCGCAAGAAACAGAAGCACCGCCTGGCGTTCGCGCAACAACAGCGCCAGGACGATGGCGGGCACGCCGGCAAACAGCAGCGCGACGCCGGCCGGCGCGCCGGCGGCCAGCCCTAAGAACGCGCCGGCGCCCCAGGCGAAACCGGCATAGAGCAGGCAGGCACTCAAATCCTGCGCGAAGGCGTGCAGCGCGGCGCGCTCGAAGGGCTGGCGGATGGCATGGCCATAGGCGCGTGCGATGGCCAGGCTCGAAACCGCGATCAGGATGGCCCAGGCGATGGTGGACGGCATGCCGGCGCCGCCAGCGAGCACGATGGCCAGCACCGTCATGACCGGAAGCACGATGGCGGCATCCACCGCCCGGCCCAGAAGATTGGCGAGGCGCGCGGTCTCGACCGCTTCGGCGTGCATCTGGGTGAGCTTGGCGAGCGCGTCGAAGCTCGCGCCGCTATCGGCGAGCGGCTCGGCCGGTGCCGCGATGTCGAAGAACGGGTTTGCGCGCGCCGCCATGACGGGCCCCTTGGAAAAGAATTGCCGCAAGCCAAAGCTCTGCCGGCTGCCTTAACAATGTATTAATTGTGCCCGATTCTCCGATTCGGAAAATCCGCATGGCGCGCGAAAAGCCGCAGAAACCACATGAAACCCGCCGTCGTCTTCGATCTGGAATACACCGCCTGGGAAGGCTCGATGCGGCATCGCTGGCTCAGGCCGGGCGAATTTCGCGAAGTCGTCCAGATCGGCGCGGCGCGGATCGATCCGGTGTCGTTCGCGGTGCTGGATGCGTTCGACGCGCTGGTGCGGCCGCGGATCAATCCGGTGTTGTCGCCCTATCTCGAAAAGCTCACCGGCATCGGCAATGACGCGGTGCGCGCACAAGGCCGCGATTTCGCCGAGGTCTATGACGAATTCCTCGCCTTCGCCGGCGGCGCCGTCATTTCCGCCTTCGGACGCGACGATCTGGTGCTGCTGGAGAATGTCCGGCTCTATGGCCTGACGCCCAGATACGCCTTGCCGGAGTTTCGCGATTCGCGGCCCTGGTTCCGCGCCAACGGCTTTGAGACCTGCGGCGTGCATTCCTGCGATGTCGGGCCGGCGCTCGGCGTGCCGCTGCAAGGCCACGCCCACAACGCGCTCGCCGACAGCCTCTCGGTCGCGGCGGGCATGAAGGTCCTGGCGGGACGCGGCGCGCCGAGTCTGTTTGCCTGAGCGCGGCACGCTGCTAAAACGCCAGCATGAAGCTGCCGGGCCCCGATCATCCGATCACGATAGAAGCCGCGAGGGGACGCGTCGTCGTGCGCTTCGCCGGCGAAATCGTCGCCGACACGACATCGGCGCTCGAACTGCGCGAAGCCTCCTACCCGGCAGTGCTCTATATCCCGCGCGCCGACGCCCGCCTGGCGCACTACGCGCGCACGGCGCAGAGCACCCATTGCCCGTACAAGGGCGACGCCAGCTATTTCGATCTGAGCGCCGGCGGCGCCAAGGCCGGCAACGCGGTGTGGAGCTACGAAACGCCGTTCCCGGCGATGACGGCGATCAAGGATCATCTCGCCTTCTATCCCCATCACGTCACCATCGAGCGCATCTCTTGACCGAAGCCGACGATCTCATCCGCCGGCTCAAGATGCGGCCGCATCCCGAAGGCGGGCATTACCGCGAAGCGTTCCGCGACACCCGTTCGGGCGGGCGGCGGGCGCATTCGACGGCGATCTATTTCCTCCTGAAGAAGGGCGAGGTCTCGCACTGGCACCGCATCGACGCCGCCGAGGTCTGGCATTTCTATCGCGGCAGTCCGCTGGCGCTCTCCATCGCGCCGCTGCGCGGCCCGGCCGAGGAATACATCTTGGGCAACCGGATCGAGAAGGATGAGCGGCCGCAGATCGTGGTCCCGCCCCGCGCCTGGCAGAGCGCGCGCTCGACCGGGGCGTACACGCTGGTGGGTTGCACGGTGGCGCCGGGCTTCGACTTTTCGGTGCTCGAACTGGCGCCGAAGGATTTCGTGCCGGGTTAGCCCGCCGTCGGCACCGAGAACAGCTGCCCCAGCGCGCGCGCGATGCCGCGGCTGGAGGCGCGGCCGCCGAAGCCCTGCGCCGGGACGAAGGTCACCAGCAGCGTCTTGCCGTGCAGCGCGATGGTCGGGCGCCCGCCGCTGACCAGCTGCACCGAATCCATCTTGGCGCCCAGCACGGCGCGCGCCGCAGCATTGGCGGCGAAGCGGTCGATGCCGCGGGCCGCGTTCTGCATCGCATCGAAGGTCAGCGCCCTAAGCGCCGCGTCGGCGGCCAGCGCCGCCCAGTCGGCGACGAAGGCAATGTGCAGGCCGCGCGCATAAGCGAGATGCTCGCTTTCATCCTCGGCCGCGGTCTGCATCTCGGCGAGGCTCAGCGCGCGCGGTGCCGACGGCACGCTGTTGGCGGTACGCTCGGCGGGAAGTCCGCCCGGCTGGGCATCGGTGTAGAGCGTCAGCGCGCCCCAGCCGGACACCTGCAGCACGGTGAAGCCGGAATCGTATTTCAACACGCGCCCACCCAGCGAGCCGTGGTCGACATAGAGAACATAAGTCTCGGCGTCGCCGATGAAATGCATGAGATAGCGGTCGAGATTGCGGTCGGTGTAGCGGTCGATCGAGAAGGCGAGGCCGTTGCTCGCCGAATAGGTGCCGGTCTGGATGTCGCCGAGGCGCTCGACCGACAGCCGCTGGCCGAGCCCTTCCTGCGCCCGCACCGCGCCGAAGCACGCGAGCATCGCGACGGCCGCGAACAGGATCCCACGCCTGGGCATTTGCGCCTTCTTGGTTCTTAACGTTTAGCCGCTCGGTCGCGCCGGTCGTTGCCGGACACGCCCCCCACGCTCAACCTAGAAGGGGAATGGGGCGAATTTGGGACC
>CAYXMO010000176.1:0-6699 GCA_964465935.1 uncultured Rhizobium sp. | reverse complement strand
GCATCCGTCCCTGCGTGTCGAGAATGCCCATCCGCAGCAGCCAGGCCTCGAACTCCGGGGCAGGGCGCAGGTTCAGCGCCTCGCGCACATAGAGCGCATCGTGGAACGAGGTGCTCTGATAGGACAGCATCACGTCGTCGGCGCCCGGCACGCCCATCACATAAGTGCAGCCCGCCACCGCCAGCAGCGTCAGCAGATTGTCCATGTCGTCCTGGTCGGCGTCGGCATGGTTGGTGTAGCAGACGTCGACCCCCATCGGCAGGCCGAGCAGCTTGCCGCAGAAATGATCCTCGAGGCCCGCGCGCACGATCTGCTTGCCGTCGAACAGATATTCTGGCCCGATGAAGCCGACCACCGAATTGATCAGCAGCGGCTTGAATTCGCGCGCCACGGCGTAGGCCCGCGTCTCCATGGTCTGCTGATCGACGCCGTGATGCGCCCCCGCCGACAGCGCCGCGCCCTGGCCGGTCTCGAAATACATCACGTTGTCGCCCAGCGCCCCACGCTTGAGCGAAAGCGCCGCGTCGCGCGCCTCGCGCAGCAAGGCGAGATCGACGCCGAAGCTCTTGTTCGCCGTTTCGCTGCCGGCGATGGACTGGAACACCAGGTCGACCGGCGCGCCCTGCGCCATCGCCTCCAGCGTCGTGGTGACATGCGCCAGGACGCAGGACTGCGTCGGGATCTCCCAGCGCCGCCGCATCTCGTCGATCATCGCCAGCAGGTTTGACACGGTGGCGACATTGTCGCTTGCCGGGTTGATCCCGATCACCGCGTCGCCGCTGCCATAAAGCAGCCCATCCACGATCGAGGCCGCGATGCCTTTGGCATCGTCGGTCGGATGGTTCGGCTGCAGCCGTACCGAGAGCCGTCCCGGCAATCCGATCGTGTTGTTGAACCGCGTCACCACCGAAGCCTTGCGCGCCACCGCGATCAGGTCCTGGTTGCGCATCAGCTTGCTGACCGCCGCCGCCATCTCTGGCGTCAGCCCCGGCGCCAATCCCGCCAGCACCGCGCCCGTCGTCTCATGCGCCAGCAGCAAATCGCGCAGCGCGCCCACCGTCAGCCCCCGCACCGGCGCGAACGCCGCCGCATCGTGGCTGTCCACGATCAGCCGCGTGACCTCGTCGGCCTCGTAGGGCACCAGCGCTTCGTTCAGGAACGCCGTCAGCGGCACGTCCGCCAGCGCCATCCGCGCCGCGACCCGCTCCTCGCCGCTTCGCGCCGCCACCCCCGCCAGCCGGTCGCCCGAGCGGTCCGGCGAGGCGCGCGCGAGCAGCGCCTTCAGGTCGCCGAAGACGTAGCGCGTGCCGCCGATGGTTTGCGCGTAGGACACGCCCGCACGCTAATGCCATACTGCCGCGAAGCACAAACGAGACCGTCATGAGCGACCTGCCGCCGCTGCCCGAGCCCGCGATCCACCGCCGCCACTGGCTGGAATACGTCGCCACCGGTGCCGCCCTGGTGCTCTCCGCCGTCTCGCTCTGGGTCGCCGTCGGCACCATGGACGCCAACCGCAAGATGGTCGCCGCCGCGTCCTGGCCGTTCCTCCAGATCGAATCCAGCGACGCGGCCGGCGGTGCGCAGCCGCAGATGGTGTTCTCCGTCATCAATTCCGGCATCGGCCCGGCGAAGGTCGAGAGCTTCGAGGTGCTGTGGAACGGCAAACCGGTCAGATCGTCCCGCGACCTCATCTGGCGCTGCTGCGGCCGCAAGCACAGTCCGCCTTTGAAGAACGGCAGCTGGGTCACCAGCACCATCGGCAGCACGGTCATCCGTGCCGGCGAGGCCCGCAACTTCATCGTCTACGACAAGCTTTCGGGCGATCCGGCAAGCTGGGACGCGCTGGACTTGGCGCGCCGCGAGCAGCTCCAATATAGCATCTGCTACTGCTCGGTGTTCGACGAATGCTGGGTGACGCATGAGAACAACGTCCATCCCGATCCCGTCGATCGTTGCCCGGTCCCGCCGGTGTCTTACAACGACTGAGCGCGGCTCCGAGGAGCTACCGCTTGATCTCCACCGGCGTGCCGTTCGGCACGGCGCGCCAGATCTCGTCGATCTCGCCGTCGGTGACCGCGACGCTGCCGTCGGTCCAGTCGAAGGCGCGGTGCCAGCGTCCGATCCAGCCGGTGTAGCGGCGCAGGCCGTGGATCGCGATGCCGCCGCCGGGCGCCACCCGCCGCGCCGCCGCAACCTTGCGATCCATCTTGGAGGGATAGCTGATATGCAGCGCCCGGTAGAAATCGCTATGCGCGTCGCGCCCGTCGATCTCGTAATGGCCTTCGGGTGTCAGGTCGTCGCCTTGGCGTGTCTTCGCCGCGCTGCCGCCGCTGCCGAGCGCGACGGTGTAGCGGCGCAGCACCCGCCCGCGCGCGAACAGCGTCAGCGTATGCGCGTCCTTCTCGATCACGACGAGATCGGCGCGCGCCGCGGCGGGCAGGGCCTTGCGCGCCGGCGCGAAGACATCGGTCGTATACAGCGCGGCGCCGATCGCGCCGATGGCGGCGAGCAGGAGTAGCGTGCGGATCACGGTCGGCTTGCCGCCTCTCTAGCTGAACGCGAAATCCGCCGCGTTCAATTGCGCCAGCGTGACGTTCTGCAGCGTGATGTGGTTGGCGGCGTCGAAGGCGATCAGGACGTCGGCACCGGACTGGCTCATCAGAGGCTGCAGCGCCGCGAAGTTGGCGATGCCATAGCCCGAGAGCGCGATGACGTCGCCGCTGCCGTCGCCGGCGGTGAAATCGGTGACGATGTCCAGGCCGTCGCCGTTGACGAAGACGAAATGGTCGTCGCCGGCGCCGCCGCTCAGCGTATCGTTGCCCAGCCCGCCCGTAAGCGTGTCGTTGCCGCCGCCGCCGGTGATGAAGTTGTTGAGGCCGTTGCCGGTGCCGGCAAAAGCCGACGCGCCGGTATAGGTCAGGTTCTCGACATTGGCGCCCAGTGTGTACGCCGCCACTGCGGTGCGGACGGTGTCGGTGCCTTCGCTCGCGAACTCGACGACGCTGTCGCCGCTGTCGACGACGTAAGTATCGTTGCCGGTGCCGCCCTGCAACACGTCGTTGCCGCTGCCGCCGTCCAGTGTGTCGTTGCCGGCGCCGCCGATCAAGGTGTCGTTGCCGGCCATGCCGTTCAGCGCGTCGTTGCCCGATCCGCCGATGATGACGTTGTCGTCGGCGCTGCCGGTGCCGGTGAAGGCGCTGGCGCCGGTGTAAGTCAGGTTCTCGACATTGGCCGGCAACGTGTAGCTGGCAAGTGCCGTCTGGACGGTGTCGGTGCCCTCATTCGCGAACTCGACGACACTGTCGCCGCCGTCGACCAGATAGGTGTCGTTGCCCGTGCCGCCCTGCAGCGTGTCGTTGCCGGTGCCGCCTTCGAGGCGGTCGTCGCCGGCGCCGCTGGAGAGCGTGTCGTTGCCGGCGCCGCCGATCAGGGTGTCGTTGCCGGCGCCCGAGAGGATGACGTTGTTGTCGGCGCTGCCGATGCCGATGAAGTCGCCGGAGCCGGTGTAGGTCAGGTTCTCGACATTGGCCGGCAAGGTGTAGGCGGAGAGGGCGGTCTGCACCGTGTCGGTGCCCTGGCTCGCGAACTCCACGACGCTGTCGCCGCCGTCGACCAGGTAGGTGTCGTTGCCAGTGCCGCCCTGCAGCGTGTCGTTGCCGGTGCCGCCTTCGAGACGGTCGTCGCCTGAGCCGCTGGACAGCGTATCGTTGCCGGCGCCGCCGATCAGCGTGTCGTTACCGCTTCCGCTCAGGATCACGTTGTCGTCGGCGCTGCCCACGCCGATGAAGTCGCCGCTGCCGACGAAGGTGAGGTTCTCGACATTGGCCGGCAAGGTGTAAGCCGCCAGCGCGGTCTGCACCGCGTCGGTGCCTTCGCTTGCGAACTCCACGACGCTGTCGTCGCTGTCGACCAGATAGGTATCGTTACCGGCGCCGCCCTGCAGCGTGTCGGTGCCGGCGCCGCCTTCGAGTCGGTCGTCGCCATTGCCGCCGATCAGATAGTCGTTGCCGGTGCCGCCGATCAGGTCGTCGGCGCCGTCGAAACCGAACAGCGTGTCGTTGCCGCTGCCGCCGATGACCACGTTGTCGGACGCGTTGCCATAGCCGGAGAAGTCGCCGGCGCCGATGAAGGTCAGGTACTCGACATTGGCCGGCAGAACGTAGAACGACAGCGCGGTCTGCACCGTGTCGGTTCCTTCGCCGGACGCCTCCACCACGGTGTCGCCGCTGCCGGCGATGAAGAGATCGTTGCCGGTTCCGCCGGCCAGCACATTGCTCCCGCCGCCGCCGCTGAGCGTGTCGTCGCCCGCCCCGCCGGTCAGGGTGTTGTCCTGGCCGTCGCCGGTCAGCGTGTCGCCGTAGGCCGAGCCGGTCAGGTTCTCGATGCTGATCAGCGTGTCGCTGCCCTCGCCGCCGCCGGCCGCCTGCGCCCCGGACAAGGAGAGATTGACGGTGACGCCGCCGGCCGCCGCGGCATAGCTTGCGGTGTCGTTGCCGGCGCCGCCGTCCAGCGTGTCGTTACCCGCGCCGCCAGTGAGCACGTTGTTGCCGGCGTCGCCGGTCAGCGTATCGTCGAAGGCCGAGCCGATCAGGTTATCGATCGATATCAGCGTGTCGGAGCCCAATCCGCCGCCCACGGCCTGGGCGCCGCCAATCGCAAGGCTCACCGTCACCGCGCTCGTGCCGTCGGCGAAGCTCGCCGTGTCGCTGCCCGGTCCGCCGTCGAGGGTATCGTTGCCGCCGCCGCCGGTCAGCACGTTGTCGCCAGCGTTGCCGGTGAGCGTGTCTGCGTAAGCCGAGCCGATCAGGTTCTGGAAGTTGGTCAGCGTGTCGCTGCCGGCGCCGCCTGTGTTTTGCGCGGTGGCGATGGCGAGGCTGACGGTTACGCCGCTTGCGGCGCCCGCATAGGAGGCGGTGTTGACGCCGCCGCCGCCGTCGAGCGCGTCGTTGCCCGCGCCGCCAGTGATCACATTGTTGCCGGCATCGCCGGTCAGCGTGTCGGCGAAGGCCGAGCCGGTAAGATTCTCGACATTGCTGATCGTATCGCTGCCCGCGCCCCCGGTGCTTTGCGCGGCCGTGATGGCGAGACTGACGGTCACGCCGCTGGCCGCGTTGGCATAGGACGCGGTGTCGTTGCCGGCGCCGCCGTCGATCAGGTCGTTACCGCCGCCGCCGATGATGACGTCGTCGCCCGCGCCGGCATGAATGGTGTCGTCGCCGTCAATGGAGCCTGGCGTGGCGAGATCGCCGTAGATCGTGTCGTTTCCCGACGTGCCGGTGAGCGCGTCGTTGCCCGGACCGCCGAAAAGCGTGCCGACAATCGTTCCGGTGCCGTCGAAGACGTCGTTGCCCGCGCCCATGTCGATGTCCGCAGCGATCGTGCCGTTGTTGTGGATGGTGTCGTTGTTGCTGATTCCGCCATAGGTGGTGTCGGGCGTGTCGGTGAAGGCGATGGGGCTCTTGATGAGCCCGGTATTGTTCAGCAGGGCCGAGCCGCCGCCATAGCCGAACACATAGATTTGTCCGTCGATCGTTCCCGAATTGGTGATCGTGACCGCACTGAAGATCAGATCGAGCTTGATGGCATAGCTGTGGGCGGCGGTATCGCCATGAGCGATAAGTGTGCCCGAGTTGATGATCGACGCCGGATAATATTGCAGGTGAATTCCGACCGCCTGGCCGCCGGACTCGATGTCCATGACGCCGGCATTGTTGACGGTCACGCCTTGCGTGACCTCTACGCCGACCGCTTGGGTCGTCCCGCTGACATTGAAAGTCCCGTCGTTCAGCATGGTATACATATAACCGTCGCAGGAAACGCCGGTCGCGTAGCCGGCGGTCGCCGTGACGGAAAACAGTCCCGAATTGTGGAAGGCTCCTGGCGTGTAGTAGGACTGTCCCTGGACTCCCGAAGCAGAGCCCGTGCCCGTGATCGCCAAGGTGCCGCCGACCTCGTTCCAGAACAGCGAGCCGTTGTAGCCAACGATCGCCGGACCTCCCAGGGACGTGATGGTGCCGTAGTTGAACACGCGCGCGGGCGGTGTGCCGTTGCTCTGCGAAGTCAGAGAGAACGCCGTTTCATTGCCAAAGGACAAGCTTTGCCCGGCAGCGACCGTATAGTCGCTGTTCGTAACGGTAATCGTCGTCATAATGCCCCCAAAAGCAACAGCAAGCGGTCCAACCTAGTGAGCGATAAAAAGCTCGGCAAGCGCTCGCGTCGTAAAACGAACGTGCAAAGCTCAGCTGTTAAATATGTTCCAGCCGGAACTACCTATTTTTTGTGTCTTGCGAGCCACTGTTCCAGCCAATGGATATTGTACTCGCCGTCGATGATGTCTTTTTCGCGGACGAGCTGCTGGAATAGGGGGATCGTGGTCTCGATGCCGCCGACCACCAGTTCGTCGAGCGCGCGGCGCAGGCGCAGCAGGCATTCGTTGCGGTTGCGCGCATGCACGATCAGCTTGCCGGCCAGGCTGTCGTAATAGGGTGGGATACGATAGCCGGAATAAATCGCGGAATCGAAGCGCACGCCAAGCCCACCGGGCGCATGGAACTGCGTGATCGTGCCCGGCGAGGGCTGGAAGGTGAAGGCGTTCTCGGCATTGATGCGGCACTCGATGGCGTGGCCGCTGAACGTCACGTCGTCCTGGCGCATCTCCAGCGTGCCGCCGGCGGCGATGCGGATCTGCTCGCGCACGAT
>CAYXMO010000175.1:0-6726 GCA_964465935.1 uncultured Rhizobium sp. | reverse complement strand
CCATAGGTCTTGATGAAGAGCTTCTTCATGGGGCGGGGGTTATACGGTCACGCCACCGCCGGCGCCAGTGCGGCCGCCGCCGCCGGCGACTCGGGAACCGGGACGGGCGTGGGGCCAGTGAACCCGGCCAAGGCCCGGGTCTGGGCGCGCCGGATGGTGCCTTCCGCCAGCACCGCCAGCTTCTTGCGGCCGCCGACCTCGTCGACATTCATGGGCTTGTGAAACTCCACGATGACGTCGAGCGGCCCGGTCTGCAGCGCTTCCCACAGATGCGGCACCAGCTCCATGTCGCCGTACCAGGCATAGAGCGGACGGTTCTCGCGCCCCATCGGCAGGCCGTGCAGGCCGACATAGGCGGTCGAGACCGGCTGCACCGGCACGGCGCGCTGGCCGCCCTTGCCGTCGTCGATCCGCGCCTCGACCGCGCCCATCAGCGCGCTTTTGAACGGCAGGACGGCGTTGCCGTCGTTCGACGTGCCTTCGGGAAACAGCACCAGCGTGTCGCCGGCCAGCAGGCGTTCGCGGATGTGGTCGCGCGACTCGCCGGTGGCGCTGCGCCGCATGCGATCGACGAACACCGTCTCCTGCAGCTTGGCCAAGGTCGAGAACAGCGGCCAGGTCGCGACTTCGGATTTGGCGACGAAGGAGACATGCCCGACGGCGGAGAAGATGACGATGTCGAGCCAGGAGGTGTGATTGGCGACGATCAGCACGCCCTGACCGGTGAGCGGCGTGCCGAACGTCTTGATGCGGATGCCGAACAGCCGGGCCATGAACCGGTGATAGCGGTGGGGAAACGTCTTGCGCCCCTTCCAGCGCAAGCGCACCGCCAGCATCTGATAGGGAATTCCGATCAGGGTAACGGCCAGGAAAACGGCGATGATGCCGTAGGCGCGAAGCTTCTGCATCAGCGCGGCTTCTTGCTGCCCTTCGGCACGCCATACAGTTCGAGCCGGTGATCGACGAGCTCGAAACCCAGTTCCTCGGCGACGCGGCGCTGCAGTTTCTCGATGTCCTCGTTGCGGAATTCGATGACGCTGCCGCTCTGCACGTCGATCAGATGGTCGTGATGCGACTCCGACATCTCCTCGTAGCGCGAGCGGCCGTCGCGGAAATCGTGGCGCTCCAGGATGCCGGCATCCTCGAACAGCTTCACGGTGCGATAGATCGTGGCGATCGAGATATGCGGATCGATCGCCGAAGCGCGGCGGTAGAGCTCGTCGGCGTCGGGGTGATCGGCCGCTTCCGACAGCACGCGCGCGATCACGCGGCGCTGCTCGGTCATGCGCAGGCCCTTTTCGGCGCAGATTTTTTCGATGCGCGTCAAACAGCTCTCCCGTCGCGCCCTGTCGGTCGAAGGACTTTACCCAGCCGCCGGACTTTTCCCAAGGGGTGAGAGGGGCAGATTGCTGCGCAAAACCAGGGCATCTTCGGGTTTGGCGCCCGTTGCCGCGTAGTAGCCCTTGCGGCGCCCGGCTTCGATGAAGCCGAGCTTGCCATAGAGGGCGCGCGCGGCAGCGTTTCCGACTGCGACCTCCAGAAACAGCGCGTTGGCATCCAACGACTGCGCATGAGTCGCAGCCGCGCCGACCAGTGCCGCGCCGGTGCCGCGGCGGCGCGATACCGGCACGACCGCCAAGGTCAGGATTTCGGCCTCGCCGCCCGCGGCCCGGGCCAGGACAAACCCGCCCTCGGCCGCATAGGCAAACGCCCCGGGCGTGGCGAGCAGATCGGCCAGCGCAGGCGCGTCCCAAGGTTCCGCAAAACACGCCGCGTGGATCGCCGCGAGAGGCGCCATGTCTTCCCCGGCTGCGCAACGCCGCGGGATCATCGGGAAGCCGGAAGCTTGGCGTCCGGCGCGCGCAGATAGAGCGGTTTGGGCGGCGCATCGTTCGGAGCAACGCGCATCGCCAATCGCGCGACCCACAGCGCGTCGGGTTGGCGAATACTGGACAGGACCGCCTGCGCGAGCCGCGCCTGTACGGCCGGTGCCGCGGTTCCGGCAAGGGCGATGGCATCGCCGCGCCTGGCGATCGCGGCAACGGCGTCGTCGAAGGGAAGGATTGCGGGTGCCGCCGGCTCGGGCCCGGCGATCTCCAGATAGACCTCGCCGCGCCGCGCGTCGTGCAGGGCGGCAGCTTGCGCCAAGCCGGTTTCCGCCATCGCCGCTTGCGCCATCGCCGCCAGCGTCGTGACGCCGGTGAGCGGCTTGCCCAAAGCCACGCGCAAGCCGCGCATGAAGGCAAGGCCGACGCGCTGGCCGGTGAAGGTGCCCGGTCCGGTGGTGACGGCGAGCCGGTCCAGCGCCGCGAAAGCCAGCCTGGCGTCCGCCATCGCCGCTTCGACCATCGGCGCCAGCGCCTCGGCATGGCCGCGCTCCATCGCGGCATAGCGATGCGCGCACACCGTGTCGCCGTCCAGCAGGGCCACGGAACAGGCGCCGAGCGCCGTGTCGACGGCGAGCAGCATCGCGTCAGAGGATCTTGCAGGCTTCGTCGAAGCTGAGGCGCGGACTGCGCGCAAACACGCCCGAAGGATCGCCATAGCCGACGCCGCAGATGAAATTCGACTTCACCGTAGTGCCCGCGAAGAAGTCGTTGTCCACGGCGGTATTGTCGAAGCCCGACATCGGGCCGCAGTCGAGGCCCAGCGACCGCGCCGCGAGGATGAAATAGCCGCCTTGCAGCGAGCCGTTGCGGAACGCTGTGCGTTCGGCATGGCCGGGATCGGCGAACCAGCTCTTCGCGGTCTGGTCGTGCGGAAACAGCTTGGGCAGCAGCGCCGCAAAGGCGACGTCGTAGCCGATGATCGCGGTCGCCGGCGCCGACAGCACTTTCAGCTTATTGCCCGGCGAGCAGTATTTGGCGAGACGTTCCTTCGCTTCCGCCGTCGTTACGAAGACGATGCGGGCCGGCGAGCAATTGGCGCTGGTCGGTCCCAGGCGCATCAGGTCGTAGACCGCCATCAGCAGCGTCTGGCTGACCGGCTTGTCCTGCCATTTGTTCTGGGTGCGCGCGGCGCGGAACAGCGTATCGAGCGCATCGTCGTTGACGGCGTGGTGATTCATGGAGCGGACCGCAGGTGAGAGTCGGCGCGCAGCTTACACCGCTTCGACGGCGTTCACTTCGGGCACGTAGTGGCGCAGCATGTTCTCGATGCCGTTCTTGAGCGTCATGGTCGAGGACGGGCAGCCGGCGCACGAGCCCTGCAGATGCAGGAAGACGATGCCGGCGGCGCCGTCGAAGCCCTTGAAGATGATGTCGCCGCCGTCCTGGGCCACCGCCGGGCGGACGCGGGTGTCGATCAATTCCTTGATCTGAGAAACGACCTCGGGATCGCCCGCTTCGCCATAGGAGGTTTCGTCGGCCTCCTCGGCGGCGCCCGACAGCAGCGGCAGGCCGCGGGTGAAATGCTCCATGATCGCGCCCAGGATGGCGGGCTTCAGATGCTTCCAATCGCCGTCGCGCTTGGTGACCGAGATGAAGTCGGCGCCGAAGAACACCCGGCTGACGTCTGGGATCGCGAACAGCGCCGCCGCCAGCGGCGAGCGCGCGCCGGACTCGGCGGTCGGGAAATCGGCGACCTGGCCTTCGCCCAGCACGTCGCGGCCGGGAAGGAATTTCAGCGTCGCCGGATTCGGCGTGGATTCGGTCTGGATGAACATGGGCGTCTCCTGGCGGCTTACATGGACCTTGCGCCGCGCCGGATCAAGGTTGCCGTCAAACCCTTAGAAGTCTGAGGTTATTCCCTTTTTCTCCCAGTCGCCGTAGCGCGTCGGTTCGAGGCCCTTAGGGCCGCCCAGCTCCGGCGGCAAGGCATGCGGCGCCGCCGTTTTGCGCCGTTCCTCGGCCTCGGCCTTGGCACGTTCGCCGGCCTCGCGGATGCGGGCTGCGATCTGGGCTTTGCTGAGTTTGGGTCGCTGGACGGTCATGCGGCTTGACGCGGGTTCGCGGCAGTCTACATCAAAGCCATCATGGACATCACCGCTTCTTCGCTTGCCCGCCATGCGTGAGGGCCTCGCCGCGCGCGCCGCGGCCCAGACCGTGCTGTCCGAGGTGTTGCGCAAGCGCTGTCCGCTGGACGTGGCGCTGAATGCAATTGCCGGCCTGCCGCCCCGCGATGCCGGCTTCGCGCGCGCCATCGCCGGCGAGACGCTGCGCCGCCTGGGCCAGATCGAGGCGCTGGTCCGCCACTTCGTGCCCAAGATGCCGCCGCCGCACAAAGCCGGACCCACGCTCGAAATCCTGTTCGCCGGGGTCTGCGAGTTGCTCTTTCTCGATGTCGCCGCGCACGCCGCTGTCGACGCCGCGAACCGGCTGGCGCAAGCCGACAGCAAGGCGGCGCACTTCAAGTCGCTGATCAACGCGGTGCTGCGCCGCGTGTCGCGCGAGGGCAAAGAGATCGCCGCGGCGCAAGACGCCCTGCGCCTGAACACGCCGGACTGGCTGTGGACCCGCTGGTGCGACGGCTTCGGCGAGGACATCGCGCGCGCCATCGCGCAAACGCATGGCCGTCAGCCGCCCGTCGACATCGTGCTCAAGAATGCGGATTCGCTCGCGCCAGCGGGAGAACGCCTGTTCGGCACTGTCATACGTCTCAGCGATGTGTCCGGCATCGACACGCTGCCCGGCTTCGCACAGGGCGACTGGTGGGTGCAGGACGCCGCCGCTTCGCTTCCGGCGACGCTGCTCGGCGACGTGCGCGGCCATCGCGTGATCGATCTTTGTGCCGCGCCCGGCGGCAAGACGATGCAGCTTGCCGCCAGCGGCGCGCTGGTCACCGCCGTCGAGCGCGAGCCCGCACGCCTTGCCCGCATGCGCGAAAACCTGGCGCGCACCAGGCTCGATGCGACATTGGCCGCGGCGGACATCCGCGACTTCCATCCCGAGACGCCGGCGCCTTTCGTGCTGCTCGACGCGCCCTGCACCGCCACCGGCACCATCCGCCGCCATCCCGACCTGCCCTGGATCAAGAGCGCCTCGGACGTCACGCTGTGCGAGCAGGCGGCAAGCGAGTTGCTGGACGCCGCGGCAGCGATGGTCGCGCCCGGCGGCACGCTGGTATTCGCCGTGTGCTCGCTGGAGCCTGAAGAAGGTGTCGCCCAAGCCGAAGGCTTCCTGGCCCGCGACCCGCGCTTCTCCCGCGATCCGGTGACGCCGCAGGATGTGTTCGGCTTGACGGAATCGATCAGCGGCGAGGGCGATCTGCGCACCCTGCCCTGTCACCTGGCCGGCAAGGGCGGGATGGACGGCTTCTACGCCGCGCGCTTCAGGCGCGCCTCATAACCGCCCCAGCGCATAAGCCACGGCAAGATAGATCTTGCCGGTGTCGGCGCTGAGCATGGTCGAGGTCAGGAGGCCGCCGCCGTCGCCTTCCTTGGCGCGCGTCAGCAGGGACTCGAATTCCGCCAGATAGGCATTGGCGGCGTCGCGGAAACGCGGCTCGTCGCGATAGAGCGTGGCGATGCGGTTGACGGTGTCGTCGTCGATGGTTTCGCCCAGGCGGCGCGCGAACACCGAGCGGTCGCCGGCCAGATAGCGGCGCCATTCGGCTTCGCCGGGCGCGGCCTGTGCCGTGATGCCGTCGAGGTCGATGGCGAGATCGGCGAGCGCGACTTCCAGCGCCCCCAGCGCTGCGGCGCCGGTCGGTTTGAGATCGTTCGCTTCGCTGGTTTCGACCGCCGCCAGCAGGGTGCGCATCTCCCAGCTCTTGCCGTCGCTGCGCGGCGGCGGCGGGGCCGATGGCTTGCGCGGGCGCTGCGTCAGGCGCTTGGCCATGCCGAGCAGGCCTTCGCTTTCCGGCTGTTCCGGCACCGGCGCTTCGATCGCCTTGCGCGCCAGGCTGCGCGGCGCCGAGCGCGCGTGAATGGTCGACAGCGTGCGCGCCGACAGATCGAGCATCTCCTCGGTCTCGCTGCGCACCATTTCGCGCACCCGTCGCGCCTCCTGCTGCGCGATGCCGGGCAGAGTGAGCAGATGATGCGTCACGTCCTCGACCGTCTTGGCCAGGGTGGTGCGGATTTCCGCCGCTTCGGCGGAAAGCTCGCCTGAGGTGCGCAGCAGCCGCTCGCATTCCGCCATCGCTTCGCCGACCAGGGCGCGGGCGTTGGTCTTGGCTTCCGACGCGGTCTCGCCGATCAGGGTCTGCGCCCCGGCATTGGCTTCCTGCAGCGCGTTGATCATGTTGGCGAGCGTGGTGTTGGCCGAGTCGCTCGCTTCCTTCAGCTTCTCGGCTTCGCGCATGAAGTTGGCGGTGAGCTGCGCCGCACGCGCCGAGGCATTGGCCATGATCAGCTCGAGATGGCGCTCGGCGCCGCCGGTCACGGTCTCGAATTTCTGCGCCTCGCCGCCCAGCGCCTGGATCGCCTGTTCCATCGAGGAACGTTCGCGCGCCAATGCGTTTTCGAACGCGGCGCTTTCGTCCTTCAGCCGCTGCATCAACTCGTTCATGCCGGTGCGGTGGCGCTCCTGGCGGCCGAGCACGAATTCGGCGCGCGCCATGGCGGCGTCGGCGACCGATTCGATGCGCTTGGCTTGGCGGTCGAGCTCGACCGCGGCGGCGCGCTGCGCGTCGGCAGCGGCGCCGGCGGCGGCACGGAAGCCGGCGGCTTGCGCGTCCAGCGTCGTGCCCGCGGTCTTGAGCTGCGCCTCGGCGGTCTCGATCGAGGATTTGAGCTGCGCAGCGCGTCCCGCCACGGTCTCGGCAGCGCGGGCGGCGGCGTCGCTG
>CAYXMO010000174.1:1450-6744 GCA_964465935.1 uncultured Rhizobium sp. | reverse complement strand
GGGCCGTCGAATTCCAGCATCGCGCGCGTCGCCTGCGCCATCTCGGTCGGATCGGCGGGCGAGATCACGGTCATGCCGGGGATGGCGCGGAAGGCGGCGAGGTCTTCGAGCGCTTGCGCCGAACCGCCATCGGGACCGACGTCGAGGCCGGGATGGCTGGCGACGATCTTGGCGTTGCGCCGGCTGTAAGCGAGCGACAGGCGCGCCTGCTCGACGGCGCGCAGGCAGAACACGGCGAAGGTGGTGACGACGGGGATCAGCCCGGTCGCGGCGAGGCCGCCGGCCGCCGCCATCATGTTCTGCTCGGCGATGCCGAATTGCAGCAGGCGCTCGGGATGGCTCTTGCGGAAATGGTGCACGCCGGTGCCGCCGGCGAGATCGGCATCGAGCACCACGACTTTGGGAAACTCGTCGGCCAGCGCCGACAGCGCCTTGCCGAACGCCTCGCGCAGCGAGTCGTTGCCCATGGCGATGAGCGCCGGAGCATTAGACATCGAGCAGCTCCTTGATTTCTTCGCGCTTGGCGCCGAGCGACAGCAGCGCATCCTCGGCTTGCTGGCGCGTCAGCTTCACGCTGCCGTGCCAGGTGGGCACGTTCTCCATGTACTTCACGCCCTTGCCTTTGACGGTGTTCGCGATGATCACCGACGGGCGGCCATGGCTGGCGCCGGCGCGGCGGAAGGTCGAGAGGATTTCGGGAATGTCGTGACCGTCGATCTCGGCGATGGCCCAGTCGAAGGCGCGCCATTTCGCGGCCAAGGGCTCCAGCCGCATGATCTCGCTGTTGCGGTTGTCGCTCTGCAGCTTGTTGTAGTCGATCATGACGCACAGATTGTCGAGGCCGTGATGGGCGGCGCACATCGCCGCTTCCCACACTTCGCCTTCCTGGAGTTCGCCGTCGCCGAGCAGGGTGTAGACGCGGGCCGGGATGTTCTGCAGCTTCAGCCCCATCGCCATGCCGACGGCGACCGAGAAGCCCTGGCCGAGCGAGCCGGTGCTGGTCTCGACCCAGGGCAGGTCGAGGACATGCGGATGGCCCTGGAACTTGCTGTTCAGCTTGCGCAAGGCGAGCGCCGCCTTGGCGTCGCAGAAGCCGTAATGCGCGCCGACGGCATAGAGCGCCGGCGCGGCGTGGCCCTTGGACAGCACAAAGCGGTCGCGCATCGGATCGTCGATCGACGACGGCCACAGATTGAGCTCGGCGCCATAGAGGCAGGCGAGCAGGTCGGCGCAGGACATCGCGCCGCCGGGATGGCCGGAGCCGGCGTGATAGATCGAAGCGATGGCATGCTTGCGCACGAAAGCGGCGGCGGCCGCCAGCTCGGCTTCGAGGGTCTGCGCCGTGGTGCGCGGCGCTTCTTCGGTGATCGACCGCAAGGTCAGGGCCATGGAATGCTCCTATGCCGCCCGGCGCGCCCGACTCATCAGGTCGGTGTAGAGAACGATCTCGGCCTTGGGTGTCAGTTTGTTGACTTCGGCGGCGATTTCGCTGGCGAAGTCGCGGCTCATCACCACCACGACGCCGGGATCGGCGGCGGCGAGGTTCTCGGGGCCGGTCAAGGCGCAGCCATGGCGTTCGCCGACATGAGTTTTGAGGTGCTTGTCGACCAAGAGGGTCAGCGCGGTGGCGTCGAACTGGCCATAGGTCACCAGGCTGTCGAACAGCCGGCCGGCGCCCCACATCGCGACGCGGCGCGGCGCCAGGCGCAGCAGCTCGGCGGCGACGGCGGTCAGCGCCGCCATGTTGCGGGCGCGGCTCGAAATATAGGTCGCCATCAGGTCGGTGGCGTATTCGACCTCCAGGAGATCGCTGCCGACATGCGAAGGCTTGATGCCGTTCTTGCGCGCGACGAACAGCAGATTCGTACGGTCCTTGGGGTCCGGATGTTCGATGATCGTAAAACCGGCGGCCTCGATCATGCGGGTCAGGGTGCGGGCCGAGAAGTGGTAGAGATGCTTGTCGATGAACCATTCCTCGACGATGTCGTCGCTGGCGAGCAGGGCGGTGTTGGGCGCGTCCAGCACCAGGATGCCGCCGTCCTTCAGGCTGCGGTGATGGTCGGCCAGCGTGTGCGCCGGATGGATCAGGTGCTCGATGGTGTGGCAGGAATGGACGATGTCGAAGCGGCGGCTCTCCAGCGCGACGTTCTCGATGCGCTCCTGGATCAGCTGCGTGCGCGGCAGGCCGGCGCAGGAGGCGGCGACGCGCTCATCGGGCTCGACGGCGGTGAGGTGCGACGACGGCGCGGCATCGAGGAAGGCGCGGGCAAAGCTGCCACGATTGGAACCGACGTCGAGCAGCGCGAGGTCGCCGGCGAAATCGCAATGGCGGCGCAATGCGTCGAGCGCGACCTGGGTGCGGAAGCCCTTGCCGTAGCGGACATTGCCCCAATCGGCGCCGCCGGAGACGGCGGCCGGCGCGCGCGCGGCGCGGTCGGCGCGCGGCAGGCTCTGCAGCAAGCCGCAGGCGCCGCACAGATGGATCGTCAGATCGCGCGTCGAACGTTCAGGCTTGTAGATGGGGTCGAGCGCCGCCCGGTTGCACAGCTCGCAGGTGTCGGTCATCGGTTCCGGTCCAAAGGAATAATCCGGTAACCATCTTCGGCGCGGCTTGGTTAATAATTCACCACATACTCGGCAGTTTCTGCATAGCGCAGGCGCTGCATCATCGCGCCCGCGATCGCATCGAAGCGCGCGCGTTCGCCGGCGTCGAGCAACCGGTCTTCCGGCTTGTTGACGTTGTGCGGCTTGGCGAAGACGGCGGCGTATTCGGCGCGGTAGGTGAGGCCGAGAAAATCGTAGAGCGCACGCACGGTCGCCGGGCTCTCGCGCAAGTCCTCGAGCCGGACGTATAGGTGTTTCTCCGCAGGCAGCGCGGCGAGCGAGTCGATGATGACGCGATTGACCTCGGCCCAATGCCAGCAGATGCGTTCGAACTGATCGAAGCCACGAAATGTGGTAGCGAGAGCGTCGTCTTTGCGCGGCACCGGCCACCAGTACTTCTTCTCGGGCGGTGGCGCCGCGAAGCGTAGCGGGTCGTCGACATGCGCCTGCAGGATCGCGGTCGAGCGGTCGTCGTAGCACTCGTCGCCGAGCTTGCGGAAATAGGAGCCGGCGACCTTGCGGCCGTCGCGGACGAGGTGGACGAATTTGGCTTCGGGCAGCAGCGCGGCCAATTCCGGGATCAGCCAGGACAGCTTGTTCGAGGAATCGCCCCAGAACTTCGCCTGGCTGTAGCGCACGGCGGCGACATGCGTCTGGCCCAGCGTCTTCAGCGTCTGCCCGGCGCAGACCAGGCCCAGATAGCGGCGCACCGCGAGCGGCTGCGTGATCTGCACCGCGTATTCGTGCTGCATGTCGATCGAAGGATCCGCCGACAGCGCCTTGTGCAGCATGGCGGTGCCCGAGCGGCCGCTCGATACGATGAAGAAAGGCTTGGCGCTCAAGGCTCGTTCCTCAAGACTTGACCGCGATCAGGACGGCTTCGCGGCCGATCCCGGTTTGCGCCAGGGCACGATAGAAGGCGCGGCGGGTTTCTTTGAGGCCCGCCGCTTCCAAGGCGAGATCGAACTTCTTGCGCTTGGCGTGGCTGGCGCGGCCGAGCGCAGGATCGGCGCGGTAGTTGTCGCCCATCAGCAGGAACGCTTCCATCGGGAAGCTGGTTGTCTTCTCGGCGATCTCGAAGCCCAGCCGTTCCAGCAGGTTGGCGAGGGTCGCGAAGTCGAAATAGTTGAGATGATGCGGCGGCGCGATCCACCACTCGCCGGTGCCTTGCGTCGCGGCGGCGGCGATCTGCAGCGCGGAGAAATCATTGGGCACGCCGGCGCACAGGATGCCGCCGGGTTCGAGCAAGTCGCGCGCGGTCAGCAGGATCGCGGTCGGATCGGGCACGTGTTCCAGCACATTGTTCAGGTGGATGACGTCGAAACGGCCGAGCGCCGGCGCCGTGTCGGGCCCGAAAAAGCCTTCGGCGACCTCGAGACCGAGGCCGCGGGCATGCGCCGCCGCCTGGCGTGAGGGCTCGATGCCCATCACGCTCCAGCCCCGGTTTTGCGCGGTTTTCAGGAAGAATCCGGGGCCGGAGCCGATGTCGAGCAGGCGCCGGCGGCTGGGGCCGAGGATGCGCTCGAAGGCTTCCAGCCGGTCGGTCTGCGCCAGCTCGCCCCATTGCTGGTCTTCGCCGGCATGGGCGAGGAAGGTCGGCTTTTCTTGCGCGTAGTAGGTCTCGCGATATTCGCGTTCGAGGTCGGCGGCGCTCGGCAACGGCACGGCATGGCGGAAGCCGCACATCTCGCAATGGATGATGTCGTAGCGGTTCTTGCGCGCGACGCACGGTCCTTCGTGGTCGGCCCATGCGATGGCGATTTGTGCTTTCTCTGCGCCCATGGCGGCCTCTCGTTAACGCTCTTTTAGCCATGACGCGTTTAAGAACGGTTAAGGCTAAAGGACTCCGACATGGCGACCGCACCGATCTTCATCGCCGAGGCGTCTTCCAATCACGACCGCGATCTTGGCCGCGCGCTGGCGTTCGTCGACGCGGCGGCGGAGGCCGGCTGCGACGCGGTGAAATTCCAGCTCTTCAAGATCGACCGCATGTTCGCGCCGGAGATTTTGTCGCAGAGCGAAAAGCACCGGGCCCGCCGGCAATGGGAATTGCCGCTGGCGCATCTGGGGCCGCTGGCCGAGCGCTGCTTGAAGCGCGGCATTCAGTTCTCGTGCACGCCGTTCTATCTCGAAGCCGTGGCGGAGCTGCGCCCCTTCGTCTCGTTCTACAAGGTCGCGTCTTACGAATTGCTGGTGACGCCGCTGCTCGAAGCTTGCGCCGCCACCGGCAAACCCATCGTGCTTTCCACGGGCATGGCGACGCTGGACGAGATCGTGGCGGCAACCAATACCTTGAAACGCGCCGGCGCCACCGACATCACGCTGCTGCACTGCGTCTCGGCCTATCCGACGCCGGCGAGCGAAGCCAATCTCTCGGCCATCGCCGCGATCCAGGGCGCCACCGGCTGCAAGGTCGGCTGGTCCGACCACACGCGCCGCCCGGCGGTGATCGAGCGCGCCGTGCATCGCTGGGGCGCGACCTGTGTGGAATTCCATCTCGACCTCGAAGGCGACGGCGCCGAATACGCGTCGGGCCATTGCTGGTTGCCGGAGGAGATCGCGCCGGTGATCGCGCGCATCCGCGAATCCGCCGTCGCCGACGGCAGCGGCTTCAAGGGCCCGCAACCGTCCGAACTCTCCGACCGCGAATGGCGCGCCGATCCCGCCGACGGCATGCGGCCGCTGCGGCA
>CAYXMO010000174.1:0-1350 GCA_964465935.1 uncultured Rhizobium sp. | reverse complement strand
CGGCGGCTATGTCCTGATGGAAGAGGGCGCGCGGACGGCGCATGAAGGCGTCGATCCCTTGTCGCGCCACGCCCTCGACAAGCTGATGATGGACGCGCATGGCGATCCGGTCGCGCGCGAGCACGTCACCGGCTATTTCAAGCTGCATCCCGACTTCGTGCCCATCGCCCGCGCCCCGGCCTATCCCGAACTGGCGCGCGAAGGCGGCCGCCTCACCATCGACACGCCGGACGATCTCGCCTTCATCGAGGCGGTGCATGCCCGGCTCGACGCCAAAGCCGGCGAGGCATCGCTCGGCGACATCCTGCTGCTCCTGGAACGCGAGCCGGCGCTGCGCCGTATTAACGCGCATGTGAAGCAGAAGGAATTGAAGGCACAGGGTGGGCTGGCGCTGATCCGCTGCGATGGCGGCGGCCCCTTCGGCTACGGCCACGTCAAGCGCATGATCGCGCTGGCGCGGGCGCTGCGCGACCGCGAAGGCATCGGCGCGCAGTTCGCCGTCAACGGCAGCGCGGATGCCTGCGAGCCGATCCGCCGCGCCGGCTTCGCGGCGATGCTGCTGGGCACGGAAAGCCTGGAAACATTGGCCGAAACGCATGCGCCCGACCTGCTGCTGCTCGATTGCCGCGAAGGCCCGTCACGTGCCGAATTGTCCGTGCTGGCACAGCGCGTGCGCTTGACCGCCGTGGTCGACGACGCCTCCGAGCGCCGCCTCGCCGCCGATCTCGCCTACTATCCGCCGGTGCCGCAGGCGTCGGCGCTGGATTGGACGGGTTCGCATTGCGAGCCGCGCATCGGCTGGGAATGGGCGCTGCTGGGCTCGACCCAGAACGCGGCGCCGCGTCCGCACAACGGCCGCCCGACTCTGCTGGTGACGATGGGTGGCAGCGATCCTTTGGAGCTCACGCTGCGCTGCGCCCGCGCGCTGGCCGAGCTCGATCCAGTGTTCCGCGCCCGCTTCGTCATCGGCCCAGGAGTCGAGAACCGCTCCGCGCTCGCCAAGCAGATCGTGGCGCTGCGCTCGCATTTCGAGACCATCGAAGGTGCCGACGATCTCGCAACCGAATTCGCCCGTGCCGATCTCGCGCTCGCCGCGTTCGGCGTGACCGCGTACGAGCTGGCGGCGTTCGGTGTCCCGGCACTGTATCTCTGCTTGACGGACGATCACGCGATGTCGGCGTCGGCATTTGAACAGGCAGGCATCGGCGCGTCCTTGGGCGTCGCCGAAGACGTCAACGATCCCGATATCGCGCAGGCCGTGTTGTCGCTGCTGGGCAGCCCATCGCGCCGCCGCGAAATGCGCTCGGCCGGTTTGATGACGATCGATGGCGGCGGTCCGGCGCGCATCGC
>CAYXMO010000173.1:0-6752 GCA_964465935.1 uncultured Rhizobium sp. | reverse complement strand
GAAGGTTGGAGGCTGTAGGCGCACGGGCGTTCTTCGCCCCAATGAAACGGGAGACTGGCCGGTAAAAGGCTCTCTACGAGCCGATCCGCACGGCGCCTGCGTTCCACCACCGCGGTCCTAACTCGGGCTCGCGGCGAATCCGGACCGCGCGCGCGTTTTGCGCCTGCCGCAGTGGAGACCCACGCCGAAGCCGTTCGAACGGATGCACACGAGCTTGCACCCTCACCTGTCTGGTCCCGTGCTTGCGATGCTAGATGGCCGCGATACTCCCCGAGCTTCCTGGGTGTGGAGATGGCGGGCGCAATCTGTGGTTTCAAGGTATCAGGTGTGATAAATTTGTGACAGATTGTCAGGTGAAGGGAGGGTTTCACGCGGAGCCGCGGAGAGCGCGAAAGCGATCGGTCCATGTCGCAGACACAAAACCCATGTCATGGCCAGCCGGAGTGCGGGCCATCCAGGTGATGCCCCGCGCGGAATTCGCAAAAAGGGATCGCAGTTCCATTTTCTACGCCGGTGGCTCACCAACTGGATGGCCCGCACTCCGGCGGGCCATGACAGTTCGGGTTAACTCAGCACCCGCATCACCTTCATATACGCGTCGGCGACCTGGCCGATGTTTTGCGGGCCGAGCGAATCAGGATCGACCAGCGGCTCGATCACGGTGCCGGGATGGCTGTTGGACACCAGCCACGCCAGATAGCGCAGGTCGCGATCCTCGTCCGCCACGATCTCATGACAGCGCGCCAGGAGATCGCCGACCTCCCATGGGGCGCCCAAGCGCCGGCAGGTCGAGAAGTTCTGGATGAAGATGTCCGACACGATGGCGCAAGGCCTGCCATACAGCGCCGCCTCCAGCGAGGCGGTGCCCGACAGCGAGACCGTAAGCTCCGCCCGCTTGATCAATTCGTGACTGTCGACGAAGGGATCGATCAGCCGCACGCCGGGAAGCCGCTTGAGCCGCCTGAGGGCCGCCGGACCACGGATGCCGATGCCGCTGGGATGCTCCTTGACGTAGAGCTTGACGCCCAGCGGCAGCGAGCGCGCGATGTTGCGCACCGTCTCCTCGGCCGAGACGAAATGCGGCGCCTCGACGTCGATGGTGTGCTCCGGGCTGTAGTTCAGCGTGTAGTAGACGAAGCGCTCGCCCGCGACCGGCTGTTCGAACAGCCGCCGCCACATCGCGCGCAAGCGGCGATGGTTGATCGGCACCATGTGGTATTTCAGATCGAACAGCACGCTGCGCGGCGTGTACATGTAAGCGTCATGCCGCGCCACGATCAGCGCGCGATAGGCCAGGCCGCGCACGAGCTTGCGCAGAAACGACGTGCCGATGGAAGGCGCCGCGCCCTTGGCCGCGAGCTGCCGCATCTTGGCGCCGCCGCGGACCAGATCGCGCAGGCGTTTCGCCTCGGCGAGCTCTTCGGCGCTGACGTCGGCTGGCGTGGCGGCGCCGGTGACATGGGGCCGCTTCTCGATCTTGGAGTCCCACAGCACGAAGCGCCGCGCCGGCAGCCGCATCTCGAACGGCGCCAGGTAGTGGCCGCCGCGCATTTTGAGGATCATGCCGGCGGTCAGGTCCAGGATGTTGTCGGGCTGCCCGGACATGACCCTGATATCGTGGCGGGTGACGAAATCCAGGATCTCGCGGAAAGCATAGAGCGCGTAGCGTTCGGCCCAAGCCGGGTCCTCGCTGCGCATGAAGCGGTCCATCAGGATGAAGTCGCGCACCCGCTCGCCGCTCTTCGCCTCGTATTCCTGCTGCAGCGCGCGATCCGCGTCGCCGGCCTGCATCCGCTTGGCACCTTGGCGCGTGAGCCACAGAATGTTGTCGCGCGGAAAGCCGGCGGCGAGCGCTTTGTCGAAATACGCGTCGCGGGTGACGATGAAGAAGACGGCGACGCCGCGGCGGACCAGTTCCTCGCCGGTCTTGAGCCAGGTGTCGGTGCGCTCCCAATTCGACAGGAAGGCGATGCCGCTCACGCCGTGCGCCTGGCGGCCTTCGCGCAGGAGCGGATCGCGTCGATCACGCGGTCCTGGTCGTCCGCCGACAAATCGACCGAGCTGGGCAGCGACAACGCTTCTTCCGCGATGCGCTCGGCAACGGCGCCGCCGCAATGCTGCGCGCCTTCATGCGCCTTGCTCCGATGCAGCGGCTGGTACACCGGCAGCGTCTCGATCTCGAGGCCGCGCAGCCGCGCCAGGATATCGCGCGCGGTCATGCCGAAGCGGCGGGCATCGACCCGGATGCTGGAAAGCCAGTAGGTGCAGAAGGTCCCCGGTTTCTCGCGCAGCAGCTCGACGCCGCCAAGGCCGGCAAGACCGGCGAGATAACGCTGCGAGATCGCGCGCTTGGCGGCGATGTGCTGCTCGATGCGGCCGAACTGGGCGCAGCCGATGGCGCCGTGCAGGTTCGTCATCCGATAGTTGTAGCCGATCTCATTGTGCAGGGTCTCGACCGGATCGTCCTTGGCCTGGTTGACGAGATAGCGTCCGCGCGCCGCCATGGCCTCGCCGCCGGTCACGACCATGCCGCCGCCGCCGGCGGTGATCAGCTTGTTGCCGTAGAAGCTGAAGCAGCCGATCGGCGCGATGCCGCCGACCCGGCGTGTCCCGATCCGCGTCCCCAACGCCTGCGCCGCATCCTCGATCACTTTGAGATTGTAGCGCGCCGCCAGCGCCATGATGGCATCGATGTCGGCGGGCATGCCGAAGAAATGGACCACGATCACGGCGGTGATCCTGCGGCCGGTTTCGCGGTTGCGCAGCACCTGGCCGTCGAAATCGCAGCGCTCGGCGATGAAGCGCTCCATCCGCGCTGCGTCGATCTGCCAGTCGTCGTCGCGCACGTCGACGAAAATCGGATGCGCGCCCATATAGGCGATGGTGTTGGCCGGCGCGATGAAGGTCAGCGTGGTGATGAAGACTTCTTCGCCGGCCTGCACCCCGGACAGCATCAGCGCGACATGCAGCGCCGCGGTGCCGCTGTTGGTGCCCACGGCGTGGGCGGCGCCGACGAAGCCGGCGATCTGCCGCTCGAATTGCGTCGCGAACGGGCCGCGGATCAACTCGTTGTTTTCGACGCAGGACGTCAGATTGGAGACTTCTTCGCGCCCCAGCACAGGCACGTACATGGGAATGGGTTTACGCACAGACAACACAGTCATAGCCCCGGCAATCGTTACAGCGCCGTCAGTTTACCCAGCCGGTGCCGCAACACAAACCAGGACCTATACAGAGGCGAGCACCGCCGCGATCACGCGGTCCTGCGTGTCAACATCGAGGTCAGGATACATCGGCAGGCTCACCACCGTCTGGCTGATGCGTTCGCTGACCGGCGTCGGCGCCGAGGGAAACTGCGCGTAGCCTTTCTGCCTTGAGAGCGGAATCGGATAGTAAACGGCGGTCGGCACGCCGGCGGCTTTGAGGTCGGCCTGCAGCTTGTCGCGGTCCGGAACTTGTATGGTGTATTGCGCCCAGGTCGACTGTGCCCCGGCGATCACATGCGGCACGCCGATGCGGTTCGAGCTGCCGAACGCCTTGTTGTAGCGCCGCGCCACGGCCTCGCGCATCTCGATCTCGGCGGCGAAGACCTTGAGCTTCTCAATCAGGATGGCGGCCTGGATGGTGTCGAGCCGCGAATTCATCCCGATACGGACGTTCTCGTAGCGGTCGGCGCCCTGGCCGTGCATGCGCAGCGAGCGCAGCAGCGTGTCGAGATCGCCATCGTCGGTGAAGATGGCGCCGCCGTCGCCGTAGCAGCCGAGCGGCTTGGCGGGAAAGAAGCTGGTGGTCGCGGCGTCGCCGATCGAACCGGTCACCTTGCCGTCCAGCCGCGCGCCGAAACCCTGCGCCGTGTCGCACAGAACCTTGAGCCCTTCGCGGGCCGCGATCGGGGTGAGGACGCGATAATCGGCAGGCTGGCCGAAGAGATCCACCGGCATGACGGCCTTGGCCTTCAGCTTGCCCTCGCGCTTGACCAAAGCGATGGCGGCTTCGAGGCTCGCCGGGTCCATGTTGTAGGTGTCTTCGAAGACGTCGACGAACACCGGCGTCGCGCCGGCCAGCGCCACCACTTCGCCGGACGCCGCGAAGGTGAACGCCGGGACGAACACCGCGTCGCCCGGACCGATCTCCCAGGCGCGCAGCACCAGCAGCAAGGCGTCGGTGCCGTTGGCGCAGGAGACGCAGTATTTCGAACCGGCGAAGGCCGCGAGCTTGGCTTCGAGCTCCGCCACTTGCGGCCCCAATATCCATTGCCCGCCTTCGACCGCGGCCTGGATCGCGCGATTGAGCGGTTCGCCGAGACGGCGGCGCTGGGCCTGCAGGTCGATGAAGGGAACGCTCATGGCAAATCCTGTACGCGTGACGAGCGCTTCTAGGGCCGCGTCCGCATCGGCGGCGAGACAATAAATGTTGCCAAATGCGTCAGCGGCTGCGTCAGAGCGTGACGCGGTAATTGGCGCTGTAGGTGCTGTTGGTTGCCGGCAACGTCCCGGATGGGTTCTTGTCCGCGTAGACCTTGCAGACCGCCGGCGTGTCGCCGACCGCGCCATTGTCGATGATGAGGATCAACGCGGCGCGCGAATCCACCTGCATACGCAGCTTGTAGGGATGGTGGGTGGCATTGCGCAGGACGACGTCGCCGCCCGGCGGGTAGCTCGTCACGCCGCCGCCGCCGCCGACGACGGTGTATTCCGCCGCGGCACCGCACTTGATGCGGTCGATGCCCGTCGACCCGATATTGGTCGCACCGCACATCTGGATATAGGTGCCCGCGGCGTGCTGATAGCCGTCGATGTAGTTGTGAATCTGGGTAAGGTCGAACTGGTCCTTGGCGGAGAATGTCTGGCGCCAATGGACCGAGCCGATCACCGTCACATTGTCGTTCGGCAAGCGGATATGCCCGTCGGTATCGAAGCAGCAGACCTTTCCGCTCACCCGATGACCGACGGCCAGCGGCGAGGTTCCGTCGGGATCGATGCGCACGCCGTCGAGCCGGATGGCGGAGCCGGTGCGGGTGATGCGGCCGTGGCCGAACGGGCCGTAGCGCGGATCGGGCGCCGGCGTGCCGCCGACCGCGTAGATCGGAATCGCGAACTCGGTCACCGTCGGATAGCCGGTGTTCTTCGGATCGGTGTCCGAAAGGCCGTAGACCCTGCGTCCTCTGGGCGTCATCGCCGAGACTTTGATGCTGGCCAGCGCGTAGAGATATTTCTGCGGCGGCGTGACGCCGGGGCCGAAATTGCCCATCTCGTATTCGGCGATGTCGCCCGCGGCGGCGCCCGGGATCTGGATGCTGACGACGTAGCGGTCGCTTTTGGTGCGGCTGACGACGACGGGCGTGGACGACATGGGCTTCCTCCGCTGCGGTGGCGAGATCGAAATCGTCTGGAACGCTGCACGCGACGCAACCCGGGGCAAAGCCGCGCCATCGATCGCGCGTCTTGCGGCGGCGCGAAAGACGGCATCAGCCCTTTGCCTATAACCCAATTTAGCCGCCGGCGGAACCGGCGCCGATCACGGCGCGCGAGTCCGCGCCGCGTTCGACGACCGTCCCAACACGCGTCCGCCATGGCGCCAGAGCCAGGACGGCAGGCGCAGCAGCGGATAGACGAAGAACAATGGCCGCGGCAGCGCCACGCGGCTGTAGTCGGTCCAGCCCACCGCGTTCTGCCGCAGCACCGCCAGCCAATTGCCGGCGCTGGGCGCCAGCAGAAGCTGGGAGAGAACGATCGACACGCCGCCCAAGGGGCGCTCGCGGGTCTGTACCACCGCGCCGCCGCCGGTCATGGCATCCTGCGCGATCGACACCAGCCAGCGCACGATGCGGTCGCGCGGCATCTGCTGCGCCAGGGCCGGCGGCAGCGGCAGGTCGAGCAGACGCTGGCACAGCAGCAGCGCCTGGTCCGGGGCGCGGCCGATTCCCGCCGCCTTCGCCGCGCGGTAGAAGCGTTCGATGTCCTCGGGCGGCTTGGCCGACAGCCAGGCGGCGAGGTCGGCCAGCCATTTGAGCCGCGACCAGCCGTGCAGCGCGCCGTGCAGGCACAGATAGGCGAACAGATCCGCATCGCTCAGCGTGCGCAGGGCGCGGCCCGCGAAAATCGTCACCGCCTGCGCCGGGGCGCGTGCATCGATCTTCGTCAGCCAGGCCGGGTTGTCCGACAGCCGCCAGTGCAGGTCGACGATGGTGCGATGGGCGCGGTGCCAGAACGAACACTCATGCGCGAACCCGACCCAATCGAAGAAGCGCTCGTCTTCGACCTCGCCCGCCGGCATGAAGCGGGTATAGCCGGCGGCGCGCAGCGTGGCACAGGCGGCGCGGACGCCGCCGGGCGCGATCAGGATGTCGATGTCGTGCGCTTCCTTGACCGCGAGGTCGTCGAAGGCCAGCCGCGCCAGGGCCGTGCCCTTCACGAACAGCACCGCAATCGCCGCCGCATCGAACAAATCCTGCAGGCGCAGGCTTTCGGAGGCGCGCAGAAGGTTCTGGCGCGCGGTCTGCGCCGCCGCCGCGAGCAGCCGGCTTGCGATATCCGGCGGCAGCGAAATCCCGGCGCTGTTCAGTCCGTGCTGCGCCAGCCCCACCACCCGCTGCCGCATCGCGACCTGGAGAAACCGCTCCCAGTCGATGGTTTGCGCGGCGGCGGCGCGGATCGCCGCATTGCGGCGCTCCGACGGCGGCCATTGGCAGCACGCCGCGGCCAGCCGGAATTCAGGCGGCGGATTGCGCGCGGGCCTTGGCATGCGCGACG